>CAZLGA010000001.1:0-24310 GCA_964559225.1 uncultured bacterium
AACTTAAGATTTGGTCCAACTGAAGTTGAACGCTATTTATCCCAATTTTTGCTTCCTTTTCATCTTTTTTCATATCTGTCTTCTTTTAAGATTCTGAAACAAGTTCAGAATGACATAAAAAGTAGACCTTTTGAACGCTATTTATCCCAATTTTTGCTTCTTTTTCATCTTTTTTCATGTCTCTCTTCTTTAAGATTCTGAAACAAGTTCAGAATGACATAAAAAATAGCAAATCTTATGCAATACTTTCATATAGTATCTCCGCCACATCCATTACTGGTATATTCAAATTCATTGATTTCAATGTCTCTTCAAACATCTGCAGGCAATAAGGGCAGGCAACAGCAATAATTTCCGCACCAGTATTAAGAAGTTGTTTCAATCTCAAATTCACAATGCGTTCTCCATTCGCATATTCACGCCACAAACCCATTGAACCTGCACCACAACAGATACTATTCTTTCGGTTGAAGATTGAAACTTCAACCAACTTCAACCCGGGGATAAATTTTAATATTTCTCTCGGCTCTTCATAGATTCCGCTCTGTCTGCCAAGGGTGCAGGGGTCGTGATAAACTACAGTTTTGTTGAAAGACTTTGTCGGTTTTAGTTTACCTAATTTCAGTTGCTGATTAATTATCTGTGTGTAATGAAAGGGCTTAAAATCATAATGATTTTTGTATTCGGTATTAAAAATTGCATGACAATGGGGGGAAATTGTAATCGCATTTTTCACACCTAAGTCTTTAAATAATTTGAAATTATTATTAAATAGCAGTTGAAATATCTTCTCTCCCCCTACGCGTCTGACTGCCTCGCCACAGCAGCTTTCTTTATCACTCGCAATACCAAAATTTATACCTGATTTTTGCATCATTTCTGCAATTGACCTTGCTACATTCTTTGCTCGTAAATCATAAGCAGTTATACAGCAAACAAAAAGAAGATTTTCTAATGTCGGGTTGTATTGCGGAATGTTTAGACCTTGTACCCAACCTTTTCTTTTGTCCTGTGTTTCACCGAGGGGATTATTGAAACTTGTGAGGCGCAAAAAGAAATTTTTTAGTTCTGCGGGGTAAGAGCCGAAGTCAATCATTATCCTACGTGCTGAGCGAAGAATATTTGAGATGTTCACCTTTCTCGGACATTCATAAAGACAACTATCACAGCCAACACATCGGAATACTTCGTTTGTCTCCTGGCAGATTAGTTCTTTATCTTCATTGCAGAGTATTGCCCCCAATCTTACTAAATCAGGGAATTGATAGGTTGTATAATTCACACCTTCAAGCATGTTCCAGGGACAGGCAGCCATGCACCTACCACATTCATAACATTTTATTGCGTCCTCGGCGCCCTGTTCAAGGAGGACTTCACGAATTTCAGGATTGATTTTTAATAAGTTATGTTGAAACTTCATACTCTCTTAGCTTGTTTCATTTCCAGGATTTTATTCTTCAGAACCGGTACCACTTTAAACAGGTCTTCAACTATACCATAATCAGCTTCATTAAATATCGGTGCATTCGGGTCTTTATTAATCGCAATGATTGTATCAGAATTCTTCATTCCGCAAATGTGTTGAAATGCGCCGGATATTCCTAAGGCAATGTATAATTTGGGTTTGACTGTTTTACCTGAAGAACCTACTTGATGTTCTTTTGGTAACCATCCAGCATCAACCACCGGTCTTGTGCAACCGAGTACGCCACCAATTGCCTTTGCAAAGTCTTCTATGATCGGTAAGTTTGCCTTATCTTTTATCCCTCTTCCTACAGAAACTATCACATCCGCTTTTGTAATATCGACTGCACCAACTGCTGCTTCAATGTATTCAATAAATTTACGATACTCAGGTTGAGCATTTATCGGTGTTTCCATCTTAACAATTTCTGCATTAAGATTTGCCATTTCAACTGGAATATTACCGCTACGACAGGTTATAAGATATGATGGACTTTGTTCCAGCAAAATCTTGGCATTCAATTTCCCATCATACATTGACCTTATAATTCTTAACTTATTCTCAACAATTTGAACATCCAGACAGTCGGTGGAAAATGGTATACTCAAATTTGTAGCCAGTGCCGGTCCCAAATCCATACCCATTGCTGTATGTCCAATGAGAGTCAAAAATGGTGTCTCTTTTTTGAAGATTTCAGTCAAAGCAATTTGATAAACTTCGGCATTGAAATCTTTGAATACATCATTCTCCATAACAATGATACGGTCTGCCTGAGTATTCAATTGATTGATAAATTTTTCTGAATCACCAGTCAGCAATATTGCTGTACACTTTGTGTTCAAACCTTGAGCGAGTCTACGCCCCAGGGTTAAAAGTTCAAAAGTTATATCTCTTATTATACCCTGACGGTGTTCAACTAAGATAAATATTTCTGCCATAGCATCTCCTTATTGGTAATTACACAGATTAGCCGCTCGACTAAAGTCGAACGCTACATTAAATCGCTCTGGAATTTTGCTCAAACTAATCCTTTCTCTTTTATAATTCCTGCTAATTTTGCCGCAACTTCATCAGCGTTGCCCGTAAGAATCTCTGCCCGTTTTCCAATCGGTGGCAAGAACAACTCCTCAAGTGTAGTATTCGTAGCAACATCAGCACCGAGTTCAGCAATACCAATGGTTTTTATTTCTTTACTCGCGGCACGCCGTATGGCAATTAATGAAGCAAAACGAGGTGTGTTTATTCCAGTCTGAATTGTAAGCAAAGCCGGCAGGTTTAATTTAAGATGTTCTAATAAACCACCTTCAAGTTCGCGATATACATCTATCTTTTTATCGTTGACTTCAAGCTTCGTTACCAGGGTAGCATGTGGAATTCCCACTAATTCTGCCACAGTCTGACCAACCATAGAATATCCATCATCAGTTGCCATACAACCCGCAAGGATTAGATCATACTGTAAACCTTTTATCACTGAGCTCAATACTTTTGCAGTTTTGTAGCCATCAATCTCACCCAGTTCCTCCGCCTTTATTCTTATTGCTGAATCACCACCCTTTGCCAGTGCAATCCTTAAAGTATCTTCTGTGTCAGGATGTCCAAGACCGACAACCGTAACCGAACCGCCATATTTTTCTTTTAACAGAATCGCTTCTTCAAGGGCATAACTATCCGACTCATTCATATCAAAGGCAAGACGGTCTTTGATAATATCCTTTCCACTGGAATCAATTTTGACATCTGCCTCTGCGGTCTGAGGCACCCTTTTTATGCAAACAATGATATTCAAATGACCTCCTTTTTTCTTCAAAAAATGAGATGCTTGCGGATTAATGCGGATTCAAATAGATTTTTTATCCGTATGAATCTGCACTAATTTGTCTGAATCTTATTTTAATAATTCCCTTGCTATCACAATCTTCTGGATTTCGCTTGTGCCTTCGTAGAGTTCAAGGATTTTGGCATCACGATAAAAACGCTCAACTGCGTAATCCTTTGTATAACCATATCCACCAAAAATCTGCACTGCCTTTCTTGTTACATCAACTGCGATGGTCGCAGCATAGTATTTGCACATTGCCGATTCTTTTGAAAACCTCGGCAGACCCTTATCTTTACAATAGCCAGCGTAATAAACAAGTAATCTTGCAGCCTGAATCTGAGTTGCCATCTCGGCAAGCATCGATTGTATCATTTCAAATTCACAGATCGGCTGTCCGAATGCCTTCCTTTCTTTTGAATACTTTAACGATGCTTCAAGTGCTGCCTGTGAAATGCCCACAGCCTGTGCACCAATATCAACCCTTGAGACATCAAGTGTATTCATACATATTTTAAAACCATCACCCTCTTTGCCGAGCAAATTTTCTTTTGGAATTTTGCAATCCTCGAATATCAATTCACAATTACCGCTTGCCCTTATTCCCATTAAATCCTCGTGCTTACCCAAAGTGAAACCCGGTGTCCCTTTTTCTACAATAAACGCACTCATTCCTTTGTGTTTGAGTTCTTTGTTAGTATAGGCAAATACTACAAAAATTCCTGCTTCAGTCCCATTTGTGATAAACCTCTTAGTTCCGTTGAGTATATAATAATCACCTTCAAGGCGCGCAGTTGTCTCCATTCCTGCAACATCGCTGCCTGCATTTGGTTCAGTAATACCGATCGCACCTATCTTTTCACCACTGCTCAATAGAGGCAGATATTTCTGTTTCTGTTCTTCGGTTCCAAAAGTCAGAATCGGATATGTGGTTAATGAGTTATTCACCGCGACTATCACTCCGGTTGTGGCACAAACACGCGATATCTCCTCAATAGCAATTGCAAGTGATACAAAATCAAGTCCTGAACCACCGTACTTTTCTGGCACAACAATACCGAGGAGTCCTTGTTTTGCACATTTCTTTATATTTTCCCAGGGGAATTGACCGGTTTTATCAATCTCAGGTGCCAAAGGCGCAAGTTCGGCTTCAGCGAATTTACGCACCTGGTCCTGAAGCATCTTTTGTTCAGCAGTTAAATCAAAGTTCATTATACCTCCTGATTAATAATATGCAAAAACGCAGTATCGTCACGACACCAAATTCGGGACTTGCAGTATCACCTTCGGTTTGTAATAGAAATTTTTTAATGAATAAAGTGATACTGCGTCTTCGGTAAGTGAAACGATACTACAAGTGTAGACATCCTGCATTTCTATTTTCCCAAAATCTGTCTTGCAATAACAATTTTTTGTATTTCGCTCGTGCCTTCACCAATTTCCATCAATTTCTCATCCCGCAGAAATCGTTCAACCGGATATTCATCTGTTATGCCTGCCAACCCGTATATATCAATTGCCATACTCGTTGCTTTCATACCGATTGTTGAGGCATAATATTTTGCCATTGCCGATTCTTTCAAGTAAGGCTTACCTGCATCTTTTAGCTGGGCTGCACCATAAACCAACAAACGCGCTGCCTCAATCTCAGTTGCCATTTCAGCAATCATTGACTGCATTGCTTGATTTTTTGACAAATTGTTTTCCTGAATAAATTTGACCGAGGCATCAAGTGCGCCCTGTGCAATACCGAGTGCTAACGCACCAATTGAAATCCTGCCACCGTCAAGGGTTTCCATAAAAATTTTGAATCCATCACCTTCCTGTCCAAGAATATTCTCTTTGGGAATTACACAGTCTTCAAATATCAGTTCTGATGTTATAGAACCACGAACACCCAATTTATCTTCTTCTTTTCCCGGGGTAAAGCCAGGAGTCCCTTTTTCAACAATGAAGGCAGAAATGCCCTTGTAGCCCAATGCCGGGTCTTTAGTTGCAGTAAATACAATAACATCTGCGACATGGCCTGAAGTAATGAATCGCTTTGTACCATTTATTATATACTTATCACCCTGAAGTTTAAATCTTGTCTGAGTGCCTGCGGCATCGCTTCCTGCATTCGGTTCGGTCAGACCAAAAGAGCCGATCTTCTCGCCACGGGCAAGTGGAATGAGATATTTTTTCTTTTGCTCTTCTGTCCCCGCATAATAAATTGGAAATACACCCAGTGAAGAATGGGCAGCAAGGAATATACCGGTCGAACCACATACCCTGCCAATTTCTTCTACTGCGATAGCATAAGACAAAACATCCATCCCCGCACCACCGTATTCCTTTGGCACATAGAGGGCAAGCAATTCCAACTCTGCCATTCTCTTAACCAGATCCCAGGGGAACTCACCTTTTCTATCAATCTCCTTTGCCCTGGGTGCGACTTCGTTACTGGCGAATGCACGCACCTTTTCTCTAAATTCTATATGTTTTTCACTTAAAATCATGGAACCACCTCTCTTTTCTCATACGCAACCTGCAGGTTGCGGAGACATTGTCAATGTGGAAGTTTCCATCTTGCTTGTTTCCATTGCATCATATACCGCTCAAAGATGTTGCTGAGCTCTTTATCATCAGATTCAATTTTCATCAACTTGATTTTGTTTTCATAGTGTTTTCCAATCAAACCCGCTGGCAGATTAATTATACCAAAGAGAAACATAGTCAATATTGCTTGAGAAAACTCGCCGCCAAAAAACATCAAAACAAGGTATATGAAAAAACCACATAGACTATGATATAAACGACTGCCAATTTCATATTGAGATTTATGACCTCTTTCAGATCTGACAGGTCAATCCGTGAGCGAATGACCCCTTTTTGTTGCGAATAAATGTAACAATCTTATTAACCGAAAAGACCTGCATGCCTACCGAGATTAAAATCGCAATAATTAGAATTATTGGTGCTCCTTGATTCATTAATACTCATTCATCTCAATTGCTTATTTTAACCGAGTAAGTTTTTAGCTATTTTTTCTTTTAAAACAAAACCCGACTGCCCCATAACCTGAATACTCTTCGCATCCCTCAAATACCGCTCAACAGGATAATCCTTTGTATATCCATAACCACCAAAAATCTGGACTGATTTTATACCACAGTAGACTGCCGTCTCGGTGCTGGTTGCAAGGGCAATGTCAGAAGCAAGTGTATAATCTTCTCTGGAATCAAATCTGTTTGCTGCATCATATACAAGATTTCTTACTGATTCTATTCTCATTTTCATCTCTGCCAGCATATCCTGAACCATCGGGAATTCACAGATCGGTCTATTAAATTGCCTTCGTTCCCTTGAATATTTTATTGATGCCTCAAGCCCTGCTTCGGCAATGCCCAAAGCAACGGCGGAAAGACATAAATGGAAATACCTGTAGATTTCTTCCATCACACTATTAGAAATTGCAGCATCTATTAAATTGGAACCTTCAGAAATCTGCAAATTTTCAAAACTCATATCAATAATCCCTGCGGATTTCATTCCTAAAAGATATGGCTTTGTGGTCTTGTCGGTCTTTGACTTCTCTACAAGAAATAGCCTTGTGCCTTTCCCGGTATTCAAACTGAACAAGCAAAAATTCGCCATTTCGCCATTCAAAACAAATCTCTTTATGCCGCTTATTATCAAAGGATTTTCTTGAACTATTTGCGTCTCTCTTGAATCATCAGCAAATGAAAATCCTGCAATCTCTCCTTTGGCAAGTCTATTCAAGTATGATTTAGATTTCTCATCCTTGAATCTTAACAATGTAAATCCAGCAAGTCCATTGTTAACTGCAAGAACGAAGCCAAGCGAGGCACAGGATTTTGATAATTCTTCAATGATTATGCACAGGCTTGTAGTGTCCATTCCTGCGCCACCATATTCAGAAGGAATCATCGGCGACAATAATCCTAATCCGATCAGCTTTTTGAAAATTTCTTCAGGTATCTTGCCATTTTTTTCTATATCCTGAGATAATGGCTCGATTTCCTGAATTGCAAATTTTTTGACCTCGCTCTGAATCAATTTCTGTTCATTGTTGAATTTTATCAAACCCATAAGACTCCTTATTTGAAATTACTCAAACCTTAGGCATTTAGAGGTGTTCAAGATTGGTTTAGGCTACCGCCCTTGTCAGTTACAGATAGCCTCCATAACTGAACCACAAATAAAGAAATCCACTAGTGATATTTATACAGCATATTATATGTAAATTGCTATTATTGTCAATAAATCTGTGCAGAGTTTCAAGACATGGTATCCACCCTAAGAGAATATTCTGGATTGAAAAAAATTAAAAAATTTATTAAAATTACAAATGCTTGACAATAAGATTTTTTATTGTAAAATATACAATGCCTGATGATATGGAAGCAGAACCCATTATCTGCAAGAAATGCGGCAGGAAAAACAATCCTTATGCCACCCAATGTTCTAGTTGTGGGAATTTTTTTTACAAAGACATTTACAAAGGATTATGGCAAAAAAATATTGTTATTACTTTAGTGCTTTTTTTTATCCCGTTTGTCATTCTCTTTTGTATTGTAAACTATGAAGTCTCAGCATACTATGAGAAACAAATAAAAAATAGCCTTGATTATTCGGCTGAAGTTAATGTGCGAATTATTAAATCTTTTATTGAAGAGAGAGAAAAGAACCTTATCTCCATTAAACGAGTAGATGTTTCTGATATTAGACAATTGAAAGTAAAAAGTAAAGAGTTTGTGCAGTTCGTTAAAAACAATGAATGGTTTGATTTCATTGCAATTGCTGACCGTAGTGGTGAAATTGTATTCTCAACGAGTGACATTAAGGGGGATATCAGTGACCAAGAATATTTCAAGAAAGCGTTAATCGGTGAGATTTTTACTAGCAGTATCTTTTATTCAGAAATACTTAATAGAAACGCAATGGTTATTTCAGCACCGCTGTTAAATCAAGACAATAAAACTATCGGCGTTTTGTTCGCCTCTATATCTTTACAAAAATTTTATAATCTTATCCTTGATTTGAGGATTGGAAAAACGAGCGAAATTTTTCTTGTTGATGAACAGGGAAGATTTCTCTCTCCATCTAAGTTAGGTGGTTATGTGCTAAAACAGATGGGTTACTATCAAAATGAACCAAACCCCCATCAGGGGGAAGGCAGTGTGATTATACATCGGGATTATCGCGGAGAAAAGGTAATCTGCGCCTATAAAAAATTTGCCAAGCCACCCTGGTATCTGGTTTCTGAAATGGACACAAAAGAAGCCCTGGCACCAGTAAATGCCTTGAAAAGATTGATTCTATTTATCTTCGCTATTTTCTGCTCTTTTTTACTATTTTCTGCCGTTTTCTTTTCTAACCAAGTAACAAATCTACTGAAATCTCTTACCTCAAATCTGAAATCTGCATTTGATGATATTAGTAACAAGAAGGCAACGATTGATAAGATAAACCAGGAACTGAGGAAAAGATTAAGAGAATGCGAAAACTTAAGTAAAAAGCTGCGCATCTCAGATGAATATATCAGGGGTATTATTGATAGTATATCAAGCGGGATGATTGCAATTGATAAAAACTACCATATTACATACTGTAATAATTTTGCCAGAAATTTTTTTAAAATAAAAAATATTGAGGATTACTCGACAATATTTCAGATTTCTCATATATTCGAAGATAAAGAAATTAAAGAGAAAGTAGAAGATATTTTTAATAAAAGTGTGCAATTCAGTATTCAAAGAAAACCAGTATTTCTTGACGGAAATCAGATTGTTTTAAACATCTCCGGTTTTCCTGTTCAATCCAGTGAGGGGGTAAACTCGGCGGCTATATTGGTAAATGATATCACTGCCCAGGAACAGATGCGCGCGCAGATGGCAGATTATGAGAAACTTTCTGCATTAAGCCAGCTTGCCCTGGGTGCTGCACACGAAATAAACAATCCATTACTGGGAATCACATCATATATTGAATTACTCCTTGAAGAGGAGACTGATGTTGAAAGAAAAGCAAGGGCAAAAGAGGTCCTTGATAGTGCCTACCGCATTTCAGAGACCGTTAGGGGCTTATTGAACTTTGCCCGTCCAACTCCACCGAAATTCACTAAAGTGAACCTAAACGGTCTAATTATTGAAACCATCTCTTTTTTACATCATCAACCACTATTTAAGAAAATTAAAATTGAAAAAAATTTGTCTGATACAATCCCCCTGATAACAGCAGATGCTAATCAAATCAGACAAGTACTCGTCAATATTATGATAAATTCTGCCCAAGCAATAGTAGAAAACGGCACAATATCAATCTGCACAAATAAAATAAAATTTGAGGACTATGTGGAAGTCAAAATTAAAGACAACGGAATCGGTATACCTCCTGAGAATTTAAAACGAGTCTTCGAACCGTTCTTTACAACAAAAAAGGGGAAAGGAACCGGTTTGGGACTAAGTATCAGTCAAAGTTATATAAAAAATCACAATGGGAATATCTCGATCACCAGTAAACTCCAAGAAGGCACTGAAGTGACAATCATTCTGCCTATTAGACAAGAAGGTAAGATACATTCTGAGGTGATAGATGACTGAATCAATTCTTATAATTGATGACGAAGTTTTGACTCTGAATAATCTAAGAAGAGCACTTGAAAAGGAAGGTTACGAAATTTTTCTTGCTGATTCGGGTGAGACTGGAATAAAAATCTTTCAAGAACAATATCCTGATTTGGTACTTGTGGATTTGATGTTACCCGGCATCGACGGCATTGAGGTTTTGAAAAGAATAAAAGAAACCTCCGAGAACACTGTAGTTATTATGATGACTGCTTACGAGATAATCGAGAAGGCAGTACTGGCGATGAAACTTGGTGCTTTTGACTATCTGTTAAAGCCTTTTAAAATCGGGGATTTAAAAATCGTTATAAAAAGGGCATTTGAGATTCAAAAATTAAGATTGAGACTTTCTGAAACGATTGAAACTGAAAAAGGTAAATACTACTTTAATCGCATTGTTGCCAAAAGCAGAAAAATGGTTGAAGTTTTAAATATTGCCCGTCGCATTGCAATGCTTGATAAAACTACAGTTCTGATCTGCGGGGAAAGTGGTGTAGGTAAAGAATTGCTTGCTCGTGCAATCCATTATAATAGTCCGCGTGCTGATAAACCATTTATTGAAATAAATTGTGCTGCTATTCCAGAAAGTCTTTTAGAAAGCGAATTATTCGGTTATGAACCAGGTGCATTTACTGATGCAAAACGAAGAAAAATTGGTATCTTAGAAAAAGCAGATAAAGGGACTGTATTCCTTGATGAGATTGCTGATATGCCTATGCACCTTCAGGCCAAAATCCTTAAAGTACTTGAAGAACAAACTTTTGTCCGGCTTGGCGGAGTCAATCCGATTAAAGTTGACCTGAGAATCATTGCTGCAACAAACAAAGTTCTAAGAAAAGAAATTGATAAAGGAATTTTTCGAGAGGATTTATTTTATCGACTAAATGTAGTACCTATTAATATTCCTCCATTAAGAGAACGAAAAGACGACATTATTCCGTTAACTCTCACTTTTATTCATGAATTCAATCAGAAACTACATCGTTCTTTCAAAGGTATTTCAGAATCAGTTGCAAAGGCATTGTTGGATTACAACTGGCCTGGTAATGTTAGAGAGTTAAAAAATATTGTAGAAAGAATTATGGCACTTTATGCTGCGGACGAAATAAAACTGGAACATTTGCCCCATGAATTAATCGAAAGTTCTAATTTGTCGAACATTTCCGCAATCAGAGAAGTTACTATAGAAAATAAATTTATTACCCTTGAGAAATTAGAAAAAGAGTATATAAAAGAAGTTCTGAGTTTCACTAATGGCAATAAATCTAAGGCCGCAAAAATTCTTGGAATCCATCTAACATCATTATTAAGAAAACTAAAGCAGATTGAATAAACAAAAGTTTTCTAAATTTGTGTTTTTGTTAAACACTTATTATCCTGCTATTTGCATTTTGCAGTAATTCATAGCAATTTGCTATACCCCATATAAAAAACTTCTGATATTTCAATATAAAATTCTGGCACGGTTCTTGCATTTAAATTAAGTGTGAAGGAGGTTCCTCAATGAATAACAATAACATAAAAATACAAAAGAAATACGACCCATTTATTGAAGCAACCTATCAGTATGAAAGGGCAGCAGACATACTGGATATTGAACCCTGGATTTATAACAGACTCAAATATCCAGAAAAAGAACTTGTTGTGCATTTCACAGTAACAAGAGATAATGGTAAAGTAGAGACCTACACCGGTTTCAGGGTTCAACATTCAACACTTAGGGGCCCGGGAAAAGGAGGTATTCGCTATAGTCCGGATGCCTCATTAGAGGAATGCAAGGCACTCGCCGCCTGGATGACCTGGAAGTGTGCAGTTCTGAATCTGCCACTTGGTGGTGCTAAGGGTGCGGTAATATGTAATCCGCCTGAAATGTCTGAATCAGAACTTGAAAGATTAACAAAAGAATACACCTACGCAATAAAAGAAATCATCGGTCCTAATAAGGATATACCAGCACCAGATGTCTGGACCAATGCCCAAACCATGGCCTGGATATGCGACGCCTATAGCAGGTATGTAGGATATTTTGAACCAGCCGTTGTCACAGGAAAACCACTTGCAATCGGTGGTTCAAAAGGACGCTCCGGTGCCACTGGTTTAGGAATGTATTTCACACTGCTTGAAACATCAAAATATCTGGAAATGCCCCTTGAAGGGAAAAGAGTCGCCATTATTGGATATGGCAATGTCGGTTCCTCTGCTGCCCGACTGCTGTATGACTATGGTTGTAAGATCATTGCCATCACAGATATCTATGGTGGCATTTACAACAAGAATGGCATCAACATCAAAGAACTTGACCAGTTTGTCGCCCAAACCAAGACCGTAAAGGGATTCAAAAAATATGATTCAATCACAAATGAAGAACTGATAGAAATGGATTGTGACATTCTTCTTCCCTGTGCGATTGAAGGTATGATAAATGCAGGAAATGCTCACAAAATCAAGGCGAAGATTATCTGTGAAGGTGCAAATGGACCGACCACGAACGAGGCCACAGATATACTAACTGAAAAGAATGTTTTCATAATACCAGATATTCTTGCTAATGCAGGTGGTGTGACTGTTTCCTACCTTGAATGGGTCCAGAATGTTCAGAGGTTATTTTATGATGAAGAAGAAATCAAGAAAAAGTGCTGGGATATGATGCAAAGATCGTTCTGGGATGTTGTAAGAACAGCAGAAAAATATAAGACCGATATGCGGCACGCTGCGTACATAGTCGCAGTTCAAAGAGTGGCAGAGACTGCAAGATTATTCGGAAAAATCGGCAGAAATTAGGTAATAAATCATACCTGAAAGCCTGACTTTTTTAGGTCAGGCTTTTTATTTTGCAAAAATCATTCTTGCATTTTGCAATAGTTGAGAACAGCATTAATCTGTTGACTTTAAGCCCAAAATAGATATAATAGAGTATTCAAGATAGGAGACTGATAATGGACCTTAATCTAAAAGAAATAGCCAATATCCTAAAAAAATATGATAATAGAAAGAATGCTTTAATTGCAATCTTACAGGATATACAGGAGAAATATAACTGGCTTCCACAGGAGGCATTGAAATTCGTCTCAGAAAAACTCTGTGTTTCTCTTGCTGATATCTATAGCGTTGCAACATTCTATCGGGCATTTAAACTCGTACAGCCAGGCAAACACAATATTACAGTCTGTCTAGGTACAGCGTGCCATGTACGCGGTGCACCAAATGTGCTTGACCGTTTTCAGGAACTATTAAAAATTGAAGCCGGACAGACGACTCCAGATCATAATGTTTCGCTGGAAACAGTCAACTGCCTTGGGTGCTGTGCTTTAGCACCGGTTGTTGTGGTTGACGGGAAATATAATGCCCAGTGCACAATTCAAAAAGCAGATAAAATTTTAAGTGAAATAAAAACAACCAGAGCAAAATCCCCAAAAGTCGCTCTTAAGACACGAAAACCAAAAAAGAAAAAGTGAATCTTTTGAAAATAAAAGAATTTCTTAACGCAACTATCCTGACCAACAACATACCCATTGACAGAGACAAATATCTTATAGTGTCTGATTTGATGAGCGATGTGTTTAATTCGTCTGGGCAGGCAGAACTTCTTTTAACTGGTTTAACAAATAGTCAAACTGTCAGAACTTGTGAAATCGCAGGAATTAATGCTGTGGTTTTTGTGCGTGGAAAGAAACCCGATAAAGAAACAATAAAGATTGCCGAAGAATGCAAAATTCCACTCTTAAGTTCTGAATTATCTATGTTCGAATCCTGTGGTATTCTATATTCTATGGGTATAAAGACTCCTGGAAGTAAAAAATGTTAGACCAGGAATCAACCATTCAGAAAGAATTTGAAATTATGGGTGGTGATTTTGTCAATGGAGGAGATGCATCCTGTCAGATAAAGAATATTTTAAAGGAATCGAAGTTGATGCTGACATTTTGCGCAGAACGGAAATCGCCTCAAATGAAATTGATTTTATTTATGAACATGGCAAAAATAAGGAATGTTTAAGAATTGATACGAAGGAGAAGAGCAATGAAAAAACTTAAAATTGGCGACCTTGAAAAAATAAGGGAAAAAGTTGCAAAAACAAGGGTTTTGAGAGAAGGTCAGGCAAGGGCAAGGATAACGGTTCATATGGGAACATGCGGCATTGCAGCTGGTGCTCGTGATATTTTAACTACCCTAATGAATGAGATTGAAAAAAAGAAAAGCACGGATATAATTCTGACTACTTCCGGATGTGCAGGACTATGCAGTAGAGAACCAATGGTGACCGTGGAGATCGTGGACCGACCACCAGTAAAATATGTGGACCTTACTCCGGAAAAGATCAAAAAGATCTTTTCCCAACATGTATTAAAAGGGAATGTTGTTATAGAATATGCCCTTGCGGTGGGTAGTGAAACAACACATTGACCTAAGGTAAGAAAACTGAGTGAGAAAGTGAGTATGGATGGAAGAAGCCAGATATTAAATAGAAAATATGAAAACATTTCTGACTTCTTTCCACAAACTTCCATACCAAACTCGTCAGCCAATAACCAACTTCTGATTACAAGGAGGTTTTCTTGAAAAGCCATAGAATGCACTTACTTGTCTGTGCTGGAACAGGGTGTGTTGCAGGTGGTTCTTATGAAATAAGGGAAGCGCTGATTCACGAAATAAATAGACGAAATTTGCAAGATGAAATTACTGTAATTCCAACTGTCTGTAATGGGTTTTGTGAGCGGGGTCCCATCGTTGTTGTTCAACCGGATGGAATATTCTATCAAAAACTAAAAAAAGAGGATATCCCATTTCTTGTTGAAGAACATTTCTTAAAAGGAAGGCCTGTAAAGAAATTAATATATGTGCCACCAGCTGAAGCAATACCTGTTCCCAAAATGTCTGATGTTGGATTTTTCAAACTTCAAAGATTGATTGTATTGCGCAATCGCGGTAGAATCAACCCGGAAAGTATTGATGAATATATTGCCTTTGATGGTTATAAAGCATTAGAGAAGGCTTTAACCAAAATGACTCCCCAGGAAATAATAAAAGAAATAAAGGAATCAGGATTGCGGGGTCGCGGCGGGGCAGGATTTCCCACCGGATTGAAATGGGAAAGATGTCAGAGACAACCAGGTAACGATAAATACATTATTTGTAACGGTGATGAAGGTGACCCCGGTGCATTTATGGACCGTAGTGTCCTGGAAGCCGACCCTCATGCAGTTATTGAAGGTATGATAATTGGTGCAAGGGCGATTGGTGCCCAAAAAGGATATATTTATGTAAGAACTGAATACCCACTGGCATTGAAACGAATAAAAATCGCCATCGAACAGGCAAGACAATACGGACTGCTTGGTAAAAATATTCTGGGAACCGACTTCGATTTTGATATTGATGTCTCAAGAGGTGCTGGTGCCTTTGTATCTGGAGAAGAAACAGCGCTCATCGCTGCAATTGAAGGTAAGATTGGCGTTCCAAAACAGCGTCCCCCCTATCCTGTTCAAAAGGGTCTATGGAAAAAACCGACCGTAATCAACAATGTAGAAACATGGGCAAATATACCACAGATTATTGATAAAGGAGCAAAATGGTTTGCTTCCATTGGCACCCAAACGAGTAAAGGAACAAAAATCTTCTCCCTCGTCGGCAAAATAAACAACACCGGTCTTGTTGAAGTCCCGATGGGTATAACGCTTAAAGACATAATATATGAGATTGGTGGCGGCATTCCTAAAAACAAAAAATTTAAGGCAGTTCAGACTGGCGGACCATCTGGTGGTTGTATTCCTGAGAAACTACTTAATCTTACGATTGATTATGAAACACTGAAACAGGCCGGCTCAATGATGGGTTCAGGTGGTATGATTGTAATGGACGAAGATACTTGTATGGTTGATGTCGCAAAATACTTTATGAACTTCTTGAGGGACGAGTCCTGCGGCAAATGTCTGTCCTGTAGAGAAGGTACCCAGCGGATGTGGCAAATTCTGGGAAAGATTACTGATGGTGAAGGCACGATGGAAGATCTTGAAGTGCTTGAAGAACTTGCTAATGCAGTAAAAGATGCGTCAATGTGCGGTTTGGGACAGACTGCGGCAAATCCAGTTTTATCTACATTGCGGTACTTTAAAGAAGAATACATCGCCCATATCAAATATAAGAGATGTCCGGCTGTGGTATGTAAAAATATAATCTCTTCCCCATGTCAACATGTCTGTCCAATCGGTACTGAGGTGCCTGCTTATGTTGGATATATTGCCCGGGGTGAATTTGAAAAAGCGTATGATATCATTATTAAAGACAATCCGCTCCTAAGCGTATGCGGAAGAGTTTGTCATCATCCCTGTGAATCAAAGTGTCGCGCTGGTCAAGGTGGTGAGCCGATTGCAATAAGGGCATTGAAGAGATTTGCTGCAGATTACGGGAATGGCAAAAGACAGAAGAAATCTGTGAAGGCGGATGGTATAAAAGTGGCGATTATTGGTTCTGGTCCATCCGGGCTTATGGCAGGATATCACCTCGCCCAGAAAGGTTATAAACCCGTAATTTTTGAAGCTCTACCTGTTATTGGTGGTATGCTTGCTGTAGGTATACCTGAATACAGACTTCCCCGAGATGTTCTACAGAAAGACATTCAACGAATAGTTGATGCGGGTGTGGAAATAAAAACAAACAAAAAATTCGGCATAGATATTACCATAGACTCGTTGTTGAAAGACGGTTACAAAGCAATCTTTCTCGCAATCGGTGCCCATAAGAGTGTAAAGTTAGGGATTCCAGATGAAGAAACCGAAGGTGTAATTTCGGCAATGGAATTTCTTACAGATATTCATCTTAAGAAAAATGTAAGAATAGGAAAAAGAGTGGCAGTTGTGGGTGGTGGTAATTCCGCAGTAGATGCAGCAAGGGTTGCAAACAGACTACCCGGTGTTGAAAAGGTTACTATTCTTTACCGCAGGACACGCGCTGAAATGCCTGCGTACGCCGAAGAGATAGAATGTGCACTTGAAGAAGGTATTGAGATAAAGTATCTAACCGCGCCAGTAAAGGTGATTAAAAAAGACGATAAGATTATTGGATTAGAGTGTATAAAAATGCAACTTGGTGATGTTGACGAATCTGGTAGACGGAGACCCATACCAATTAAGGAAAGCGAATATATAGTAGATATTGATACGCTCATTCCTGCGATAAGCGAACAACCTGATTTATCCTGTCTTGGTAAAGACCACAAGTTTAGTATTACCGGATGGAATACATTTGAGGTAGACCCGGTAACGTATGCAACAAATATTCCTGGTATATTTGCAGGCGGTGATGCAATAAGAGGACCAAGCACTGTAATTGAGGCAATGGCGGACGGCAAAAAAGTTGCGGATTCAATTGATCGTTACATAAAAAATATGGATATCGATTTTGATTATCGCGTCACCAGACCTTCAATATATGTGGAACCAGTGAAACTTACTGAAAAAGAACTTTTTGAAAACAAACGGCAGGCGACGAAGAAGATTGATACCGCAAAACGGTTGAAAAATTTTAAAGAAGTTGATATTGGATTCGATAAATTATCGGCGATCAAAGAAGCAAAGCGATGTCTGAGGTGCGACCTCGAAGTAAAAATTGAAGACGAAAAAAGGAGCAAAAAATGATAAATTTTAAACTAAATGGATTAGAAGTTCAGGCAGAAGATGGCACCACTGTGCTTGAAGCATGTCGATTCTATGGGATTGAAATTCCAACTCTTTGTTATTATGAGGGGCTTACCCCTTATGGTGGTTGCCGTCTCTGTCTGGTTGAAATTGGCGAAGGCGATGACGCTAAACTCGTTAGTTCCTGTACCTATCCTGTTGAAGAAGGACTTGTCGTCAGGACAAACACAAAAAGAGTAATCAATGCACGTAAAATCATGATTGAGCTACTATTGTCAATCTGCCCGCAATCAAAAACTATTCAGGACCTGGCATCAAGATTCAATATTCGGAAAGTTCGTTTTCAAGTTAAGAATGAAGATTGCATTCTCTGCGGTCTGTGTGTTCGTATGTGTAAAGAACAGATGCAGTCAGGTGCGATCAACTTTGTAGAAAGAGGATACAAGAAAAAGATTGCCACTCCATTTAATATTCGCTCTGAAGATTGCAGATTATGTGGTGGTTGTATATATATATGCCCTGCCTGCCAGCTGAGGTGTCAGGGTCCAGAGCCTGCAACTGATATATGTAATGCCTGTTTATCGTTGGAACCCACCTGTATTGAAAACCACGATGACTATCAATGCTGGATGGCAACAACGGGAAATTGTGGAACCTGTGAAGGCAGGCCAGACCAAATAAAAAAGAAACAATGATTATAATACTTTTACTATGAAAGGAGAATAAAAATGGCATCTTTATCAAAAATAAATGCATCAGCAGCAACTTTAACAAAAAATAGAACTGAGGACTCAATAGTCCCCTTAAGTGGAATGTGTGTTACCTGTGTAGATGGTTGTATTGGTATGTGTGAGATAGGTAAATCTGCCTATCGGGGTCATGAAGTCTTATACCCTCAACCATTTGGTATAATCACTGCTGCATCGGAAAAAAATTACCCAGTTGACTACTCTCATTTCAATATTATGGGAACCGCAGTTGGAGCACACGGAATTGAGCCTGACCCGGATAAGGCGATTTTTCCCAATGTAAATATTGAACAAAAGATCGGACATGATAAAGGTATTAAGGTTCGTTTTCCTGCAGTTGTACCTGGCCTTGGCTCAACAAATGTAGCAAAAAACAACTGGGATGGCATTGCCATTGGCGCAGCAATTTCTGGAATCATTATGACGATCGGTGAGAATGTTGCAGCGATGGACATGGAATCCGAGATAAAGAATGGAAAAGTAGTAAAGGCTCCGGACCTTGAATATCGGGTCAAAGCCTATAAACAATGGCAGCGAGACGGTTATGGTGCAATTGTAGTTCAGGCAAATGTTGAAGATACAAGACTCGGAGTTCAGGAATACGCGATTAATAAACTGGGTGTTGAAGTGGTTGAACTAAAATGGGGACAGGGTGCAAAGGATATCGGTGGTGAAGTAAAGATAAAGGATTTAAAAAAGGCGCAGGAATTGCGCAAACGAGGATATGTGGTTCTGCCCGACCCACTTGACGAAAATGTCATAAAGGCATTTGAAAAACGGGCGTTCTCTGAGTTCGAAAGGCATTCAAGAATCGGTATGGTTGAACTCGAATCCTTTGTAAAGCGGGTTGAGGAATTGCGTAATGCGGGGGCGAAATATGTCTTTTTAAAGACGGGTGCATATCGACCGGCTGACTTGGCAAGGGCAGTGAAGTATGCCTCAATTGCGAAGATTGATTTATTGACAGTGGATGGTGCAGGTGGTGGAACCGGTATGAGCCCGTGGCATATGATGAATGAATGGGGTATCCCTCCAGTAGAACTACATTCTCTTACTTATTTCTATGCTGATAAGCTCGCGAAGAAAGGTGAATACATCCCAGCCATTGCATTCGCTGGTGGTATTGCTTTTGAAGACCAAGTCTTTAAAGCATTGGCACTCGGTGCACCCTATGTAAAACTTGTAGGAATGGCTCGTTCTGTGGTCTGTGCAGCAATGGTTGGCAAAACTATTGGAAAAAAGATTGAAGAAGAAGAAATTCCGGTTTTTGTAGAAAGGTTCGGCAATAACAAAGAGGAAATATTTGTAACAGCATCAGCGCTCAAACAGGAATTAGGCAAAGACTTTGATAAACTTTCCACTGGTGCTCTGGGTGTTTATACCTATATTGAACGATTGGCGCAGGGCTTGCGTCAGTTGATGTGTGGTAGTCGAAAGTTCACCCTCGATTACATCACACGAGATGATATTGCAGCCCTTACAAGAGATGCAGCAAATATTTCTGGAATTCCGTATATTACTGATGTTGACAAGGAAGAGGTAGAAAAGATACTGAACGGATAAGATACAAAAGGTATGATAACGATGCCTGTATCATTTAATGATTAATCTATTGACTTATAGGCTAAATTTTAATACCATATACGGCATCGTTACGCTAATTACAGCCTTTAATTATTTTTAGCATCACCTGAAGGAGGTATATATGAAAAAATTTTCGGTCGCTGAAATGGCAAGAAAGCAGATAGAAAAAGCAGCAAAAACAATGGGCTTATCTGAACAATTACTGAAGATTTTTATGTGTCCGAAACGCCTGCTTAGAGTTACCTTCCCCGTTCAAATGGATGACGGAACAGTGAAATGTTTTATTGGATACAGATGTCAGTACAATGATGCACGAGGACCCACAAAGGGAGGTGTCCGATATCATCCAGATGTTAGCGAAGACGAGGTCATTGCCCTGGCTGCCTGGATGACCTGGAAATGTGCACTTGTAGACCTCCCTTATGGCGGAGCCAAAGGTGGGGTAATCTGTGACCCGACACAGTTATCAGAGCGCGAGCTTGAAAAAATTACTAGGCGCTATACCGCAGAAATTATGCCTATCTTAGGACCCCATATTGATATTCCTGCTCCTGATGTATTTACAACTTCAAAGACCATGGCGTGGATGATGGATACATTTAGCATGATGACTGGACGTACCGAACCTGCGGTTGTAACCGGAAAACCAGAAGTACTTGGTGGCTCCAAAGGTAGAAAAGAAGCAACTGGCAAAGGTGTTTTCATCACCACCAGGGAACTATATCGTAAGATTGGAAAATCTTTAAAGGGTGCACGCATAATTGTGCAGGGATTTGGTAATGTTGGTAGTTATGCGGCATATTTCCTATCTCAGGAAGGCGCCAAAATCATTGCTGCATCTGATTCTTCAACTGGAATTATTGACCCTGAAGGACTCGATGTAAAAGATATGATGGAATGCGTTGAAAAACATAAATTACTTGAACCTTATAAAAAGGGAAAGAAGGTACCAAGGGATGAAGTTTTATATCAGGAGGCTGATATATTAATTCCGGCTGCACTTGAGAATCAAATCCGCGAGGACAATGCCGACAAAATCAAAGTAAAGGCAATAGTGGAAGGTGCAAATGGTCCTACAACCCCTGAGGCAGATGAAATCCTTGAGAAAAAAGGAGTCTATGTTGTCCCTGACATCTTAGCCAATTCCGGCGGAGTCATCGTTAGTCATTTTGAATGGGTCCAGGCGTTGTCGGGCCTATACTGGGAAGAAAAAGAAGTGAATGAGCGATTGGAAAATAAATTGGTGAAGACATTCAATGAAGTATGGGAAACATCAGAGAAATTGAAAACATCATTGAGAATTTCTGCATATATCGTTGCTCTTAATCGGGTTGCAGAGGTCTATAAATACAGAGGGATATTCCCGTAAATAAACCAATAATTAGAACGGTTGTATTTTCTATAAGTTTATCATCTCTCTATTAGAAAATATCTATCTTTCTTGCCAGAACCGCCTTTCCGCGATAATCAGGGAACAATATTGGTGCCTTTCTTGTGGTATTGATTCCCGCATCCCGCATCATCTTTTTATATCTTTTAAGATGCTCAAGTGTTAGTTTCCCGAAAGATGGATTTTTCTTCAAATATTCAGCGGTTGCGATACCTGACATTCTTCTAAATACAAGACAATCAAGCGTGGAATTGCCCATGAGCCTGTTCTTGCCATGCACACCACCCGAAATCTCACCGGCAACCCATAATCCTTCTATATTTGTCTTACCCTAGGGTTCGGTTTCAACACCACCATTTTGATAGTGTAAAGTCGGAAACAGAAGAACTCTGCAGTGTTTATTGACTTTTGTGTAAATTTCATTTATAATGGACATATGAGACTCGACAAAATAAAAGAAATTCTCCAAGCAAAGGTCATTACTAATACAATTCGACTGGATATAGAAATTAATTCTATTGTTGCCTCGGACCTAATGAGCGATGTTTTGCAGTCCAATGCTCCTGCTGAATTACTTTTGACCGGTCTTGTAAATAATCAAGCTGTTAGAACTTGTGAGATTGCTGGAATAAAGGCAATCATATTTGTCCGCGGTAAATTACCGTCGGCAGAAACGATTAAACTTGCTGAAGAATCCAATATTCCTTTACTTTCTTGCAATTTTTCTATGTTTGAAGCCTGTGGAATTCTATATTCAAAAGGGATAAAAAGTCCAGAGTAGAAGGTATGGTGAAGGAAGCGACAATTACTGAAGAGTTTGAAATTAAAGGTGGTGATTTTATAAACGGTGGTATTGCATCCTGCAAAATTAAAAACCTTTTAAAAGAAATCGGCGTAGATGCCGAAATCATACGTCGGGTTGCAATTGCCTCATATGAAGCAGAAATGAATGTAGTAATGTATGCAAAAAGGGGAATAATGACACTTTTGTTAACCCCCAAGAAAATTATTATAAAAGTGATTGACGAAGGTCCTGGTATACCAGATATTGAGCTCGCAATGCAACCGGGTTATTCAACAGCAACACCGGAGATGCGTGAAATGGGCTTCGGCGCGGGAATGGGCTTACCCAACATTAAGAAAAATGCTGATAGATTTGTCATCAACTCTACCGTTAACAAAGGTACCGAACTTGAAATAGAAGTCCACTTGAATAATATAAAATGACTGAACATAGCATCTATCACTCAATAAAAATAGATGAAACAAAGTGTATTGGTTGTGTAGTATGCATGAAAGTATGTCCAACAAAGGCAATAAGGGTCAGAGATAAAAAAGCAAAAGTGATTAATGAGCGGTGTATTGATTGTGGTGAGTGCTACAGAGTTTGTCCTTATAACGCCATTATACCATTAACGACAAAACCCTCGGATATTAATCGATTTAAAATCAAAGTTGCCCTACCCTCACCAGTTCTTTATTCTCAATTCGACTCCGATATCATGCCTGATGAAGTATTAAATGCCCTTAAAGATATTGGTTTTGATTATGTATATGATGAAGCACTCGTGAGTGAAATGGCTTCTATCGCAATTGAAATGTATCTGGCACAAAACAAAACTCCAAGGCCGATAATCTCGTCGACCTGCCCGGTGGTGGTTAGACTCATTCAGAGATTATTCCCCGGCTTGGTTTCACTTATTATTCGTATGGAACCTCCAAGGGAAATTGCTGCGAAATCTTTAAGAAAAGAACTCGCAAAAAAACATAAAATCGGTGAAGAAGAGATTGGAATCTTCCATATCACACCATGTCCAGCAAAAATGGTATCAATTAATAAGCCTGAAACAATGGAAAGATCTTATCTTGATGGTGCTATCTCAATCAGAGAGATATATAATCAGCTTATGGTAAAGTTGAGAAGAAAAGAACCTCAATTCTTAATCCAGGCACAAACTCAAATCAGCGGCATTGGTGTAGGTTGGGCAATTTCTGGAGGCGAAATAAGAGGTATAAAACAGGATGCTGTAGTTGCAGTTTCAGGCGTATATGATACAATAAAAATACTCAGTGATATTGAATCAGGAAAAATAAAAAATATTGAATACCTTGAATGCCTTATTTGTCCTGATGGCTGTATTGGTGGACCATTAACTGTCGAAAATAGATTCCTGGCAAAAAGTCGAATTTTGAAATTGATAAGACTTTACGGCGGTAAGAATCGTATTGATGTTAATTATGTAAGGCAATTATATAACAGAGATTTCTTTTCTTTCGAAAGAGACATCAAACCCAAACCCTTTCCACCTATTGACTTAGATAAGAATGAGGCGATAAAAAAACTTAAAAAGAAAGAAAAAATATTAAGAACCCTGCCGGGCATGAACTGCGGTGTTTGTGGCGCACCCGATTGTGAATCGTTTGCTGAAGACTTGGTAAAGAATGAACCAAACCTGAGTGTAGGAAGATGTGTCTTTTTAGGAGAACAAAATGAAAGAAATTAGACTTACTGAAATTGTGAAAACTTTAGGATTAAAAATAGTGTGCGGAGAAAAATATCTTGACCGTGTTATTAGCGGTGGATATGTGAGCGACCTTTTAAGTGATGTAATGGCAAATGCAAAGAAGGGCAATGTCTGGATTACTTTACAGACCCATCCGAATATTGTTGCGGTTGCGGTATTAAAAGAAATCGCAGGTATTATAATTACAGGTAATCGCAAACCAGAGACTGAAACGATAAAAAAGGCAGAACAGGAGAAAATTCCGATTATGACGACGGAATTGTCAGGATTTGAAATAACAGGAAAACTTTATCAAATGCTTATAGAACGGAACGAAACACAATGAAAATATTTGATTCCTTTTTGGAGAAAAGCAAATGATAGCAGGATTTAAAAATTTAGTATTTAGACATGGTTTAAGATTTAGTGTTTGGAATTTAAAATTCGAAACGAAATGCTAAGATGGTTCCGTGCCGACCTCCATATCCATACCTGCCTCTCTCCTTGTGCAGATTTGACTATGTCACCATTGAGGG
>CAZLGA010000001.1:24410-78609 GCA_964559225.1 uncultured bacterium
CATATCCATACCTGCCTCTCTCCTTGTGCAGATTTGACTATGTCACCATTGAGGGTAGTTAAGATGGCTGACGAAATAGGAATTGATATTATAGCAATATGTGACCATAATTCTGCAGAGAATGTTCAATTCGCAATCAATGCGGCAAATTTATTAAATGACACGAACAAATTTATCCGAATCGAAAAAAGAAAGAGACCATTTGGAGATGAACGCTATAATCAAGAAACAACCTTCACAAATAATGAAACAGGTCACTTAGCAGTACTTCCAGGAATAGAAATCTGTTCAAGAGAAGAAGTCCACATCATTGGACTATTTGATGAATTGGTTGATGTTTTAAGGATGCAAGAAATTGTTTATCAGACATTGCCAAAAGAAAAAAACAATCCAGAACTTTTCGGTGAACAAATCATTGCAAATGAATTTGATGAAGTTGAAAAATATAATGAACGATTGTTGATTGGGGCATGCAATTTATCAGCCAAAGAAATTGTTGAACAAATTCATAGATTAAATGGTATAGTAATTGCTTCACACATTGATCGTGAAGCATACAGTTTAATAGGACAATTAGGATTCATACCTGAAGACCTTGAGTTAGATGCGGTAGAGATTTCATCCAATATTACAATTGATAATGCACTGCAAAAATTTCCTGAGATAGTAAGATTTCCAATCGTCTGCAGTTCGGATGCTCATTTACTTCAAGATATTGGAAAAGCAACCACGAAATTTTTTCTCGCCGAACCAACAATAGAAGAAATAAAAATGGCGCTTCATAAAAAGAATGGCAGGGAAATCTCATATGAATAAATCTCAAATCCCCCACACTGCTGGACTTACCAAACAAATCCCATGTATCAAGCTATTATTTTTTTAATTATGTTTGCTACTTTGGGCTTAAATATTGTCAGGGATTTGACGATTGGAAGTCGGAATTTAACCCATAGGATATTGTGGTAATGCAGGATTTATCGCTCCATATCTTGGATATTGTTGAAAATTCAATGCAGGCAGGTGCAACAAAGATTGAGATTACAGTTAATGAAGATCTTATTAATAATTTATTAAAAATAAAGATAAAAGACAATGGCAAAGGGATGGATAAAAAGACACTAAAAAAAGTCCTTGACCCATTTTATACTACTAAAACTGTTAGGCGTGTAGGTTTGGGTTTATCACTTTTTGCCCAAACAGTCAAAGAAGCCGAAGGAAAAATAGAAATAAAATCAAAAAAAGGAAAAGGCACTGTTGTTGAAGCGATAATGAAATATAATCACATTGACAGAAAACCGTTAGGAAATATCTGTGATACAATTATGTCGCTGATTGCAACTAAAGGCACTTTTATAGATTTTATCTATGAACATTGCAAAAACAATAACTATTTTATTTTTGATACAAGAGAAATTAAAGATTTATTAAATGGCATCCCTATAAATCACCCTAAGGTAATAAAATTCCTACGGCAAAAAATAAAAGAAGGACTTAAAAAAATGAAAGCGGGGTATGATTAGAAATAATTATTTGGTAGGACAAACAAAAAAGAGTCGGATGAATCCGACACAATTGCATTTTTAAATATTTTAATGAAAGGAGATAAACAATGAAAAAACTTAAAATTGGCGACCTTGAAAGAATAAGGGAAAAAGTTGCAAAAACAAGGGTTTTGAGAGAAGGTCAGGCAAGGGCAAGGATAACGGTTCATATGGGAACCTGTGGCATTGCAGCAGGTGCGCGTGATATCTTGACAACGCTTATGAAAGAAATAGAAAAAAAGAAAATCACTGATGTTATTCTTACAACTTCAGGATGTGCTGGATTATGTAGTAGAGAACCCATGGCAACGGTTGAATTGGTTGACAAACCACCAGTAAAATATGTGGACCTTACCCCGGAAAAGATTAAAAAGATATTTGACGAACATGTGATGAAAGGTAATATTGTTATCGCATATGCCCTTGCTGTAGGAAGCGAAACAACTCATTGAAAAATGTCTAATAAATTCTAAATTTAAAGACGATTTCAGGAATTCAAAAATTTGCTGCCATTAGGTATTTATTTAAAAAGCACTTTATTTTAGAAACTACATTCTGTCTTTTAGATTTGTTAATGAAGTATTTGAAAAGTTAAGAAATAGAAAATTTTTCCAACTCAAAGTTTTTTTCAATAGAACCTAATTTGGATGTTGAAAACAAAAGAAGAAGATTTTCCAGTGATTTTTATCTGAAAATATCTATCTTTCTTGCCAGAACCGCCTTTCCGCGATAATCAGGGAACAATATTGGTGCCTTTCTTGTGGTATTGATTCCCGCATCCCGCATCATCTTTTTATATCTTTTAAGATGCTCAAGTGTTAGTTTCCCGAAAGATGGATTTTTCTTCAAATATTCAGCGGTTGCGATACCTGACCTTCTTCCAAAGACAAGGCAATCAAGGGTTGAATTTCCCATTAATCTATTCTTACCGTGGACACCTCCAGATATTTCACCCGCTACCCATAGTCCCTCTAAATTAGTCCTTCCCCAAGGATCGGTTTCAACACCACCATTTTGATAGTGTAAAGTCGGAAACACAAGAACTGGATCTTTTCTAATATCTATATCAAATCTCTTATATAACCTAAGCATGCCTGGAAATGCCTTTTCAATAGTACCCGGTCCATTTTTGACATCAATCAATGGGGTATCAAGCCAAACACCTCTCATGCCTGTTGGAGTAACAATGCCTTTACCATTCACATAGCATTCCTTGATAATTGCAGATGCTTCAACATCTCTTGGTTCAAGAGGAAACACGAATGCCTCGCCATCAATATTTAAGGGTTGTGCGCCCATACCCCGTAGTTTCTCTGTTAACAGTAATCCTATTATCTGCTGTGGATATGCTGCGCCTGTGGGATGATACTGCACCGTATCAATATCCCTTAGTTTTGCACCAGCACGATAGGCAAGTATGATTCCATCTGCAGTAGCCCCATAGTGATTGGTTGTCGGGAAACCTCTGATATGCAATCTCCCAAAACCGCCGGTAGCGAGTATAATTGCCTTTGCCTGAACAACTTTGTACTCCCCGGTTTCAAGATTATATAGAATAACACCGGTCACACGATTACCATCGGTCAACAATTCAATCACAGGATAAAATTCAAGATAAGGAATATTCCGGCACCTGAATTCATCTCTCAAAACCCGCAATTCTTCAAGACCTGTATAATCTTTACACGCATGCATCCTTAATCTTGAACCACCCCCAAATGCCTTCTCTACAAAACTGTTGTCAGGATTCCTGTCGAGCATAGCACCAAGACTACAGAGCCATTCCATCACACAAGGAGCATCATTAACTAATGCTTCAACAACCTCTGGTTTGTTGGCAAAATGACCACCGCCAATGGTATCTATGTAATGAATTACTGGAGAGTCATTCTCTCTATCCGCAGCTTGAGTTCCACCTTCTGCCATCATTGAGTTTGAATCACCATGACGGAGTTTGTTTACAAGCAAAATATTTTCTGCTTTAATACCATTATCATTGGCAAGCAAAGCCGCTGATGTACCTGCTAATCCACCACCAATTATTAAAAGGTCAACAGTAAAATCCGGCGTAGAAATTTGGAATGTATCGGGTTCAATCAAAGGATTTGCTTCCAACAAATCTACTAATTCATTTGGAGCAAGGTCTCCTGCGTTGGGTCCAAACAATATCTGTCTCTTACCCCCTGGGGCATAATCAGGATGGCATAACTTCAAAACCTCTTCCCTTTCTGCCATCGACATTGCCTTAGGCGTATAATCCTTGCGCTGTGCCCTTGTCTTATTTACCACATCAATGAGTTTGCGCATATATTCCGGATAACCACCTATAAATTTTAGCTCTACCATTTTACCTCCTATTCCTTCTCTATATCGCGAGAAGCATAGATTTTTCTCAATTCATCAATCGGGGCAGTCATCAACCTTTTTAATTCTGCCTCATATTTTCCCTGTTTCAATTCATCCAATCTTTTTTTCAGGTGTTCAGGGATTGGCATCCCATATTTTCCGAATAATCTCCTCCCCAACTGGGCATAATTATATTGGGCAAGTTCTGCAGGACAGCGAATTGAGCATAATCCGCACATAATACAATCAAACGAAATTTCTGCCATCTTCTCCACATCCCCTCTTTTGCCACAGGCAATATATTCCATTACATCAATATCCTGAGGACAGGCTTTTGTACAGGTATTGCAACCAAGGCATTTTAATATCTCAGGATAGACTTTTAAAAATGCCTCAATCCCAGGGCTTAATTGGTTTATATCATAATTTGCTCGTTGTGCGGGTGTAAATGGAATTTGCACCAGATACATCCCATCTTCAGCCCGGGTCTGGCAGGCGAGCGCAGTCTTTAATCTATAATCTCCCTCAATTCTATACACTGTGGTGCAGGCACCGCAAAACCCTGCACGACAACCACAGGAACGAATAAATCTATATCCCGCGAATTCCATTGCCTGCATTATAGTCAATCCTGCTGGAACTCGATATTTTCTTCCCATAATTGAGATAATTATCCAGTGTTGAATATCCTTTTCGTCAATTCCTGAAACTACTGATTTATTCGCCTCCGCAATTTCGTCCATAATATTCTTTTTCTCATCAACCATTTTAAAGCCTCCTCTTTTTGATAAACTTTTAAGGGTTAAGGTTAAGATGTAAAATTTTTTATAAATAATCGGTTAAGTAGTTGAATAAAACACACCTTCAACCCCTAACCCAATCACCACTAACTTAATTTATGATTATACCTAAAAAATATCTACTGTCAACTGTTGACTTTGAATTAGGTTTAAATATAATACTCTATGAAAGGTTTTAAATTGTTAGGTATTTTCATTTTAGGCTCGTGCCCTTCCCTATTCCTTTGTGCCCAACAAGGCACGACACCAAGTACACCAGGGCTCGAAAAACCCATAGTCTCTGAAGAATACATCCTGATGCCTGGTGATGAAATTTTGGTCACGATAACAGGAACTACTAATTATTCTTACAGAGCAATAATCACCTATGAAGGGAAAATTACTATTAATATGCCTGTTGCTTCTGTTCCAACCACCCAAGGCATTCTTGTGCCCCAGTATGACGTTGTGGCAGCAATCCCGATTTATAATCTGAGTTTGAAATCTGCTCGGGACTCATTATCCAAGGTATTCGCCAAATACTACAAAAATGTAAGTGTTGATTTAACTCTTCTTGGTATGCGGACATTTTTTGTATATGTTGCAGGTGAAGTACGAAACCCAGGCAGTGTCTTTGCTTATCCGGTTGACCGGGTGTCTGAAATAATAAAAAGGGCTGGGGGAACGACTTCTATTGGCACAAGGACAAAGATTGAATTAAAAAGAAAAGACCAGATCTACAAAATTGTAAATCTTGAAAAATTTGAAAGATTCGGGATTACCGAAGATAATCCTTTTGTCCAGGACGGAGATTTAATTTTCGTGCCCAAGATGGAAAAATCAGTAATTGTAAAGGGTGCTGTTTTTGGCAAAATGGGCTATGAACTTAAGGTATCACAATTGACTGCAGCGATGGAAAGAGCAAGCGAAGGGTTATATGAGTTGACTCCAGGTGAGAAGATATCAGACATAATCAGCAAGGCAGGTGGTGTCACCCCGTGGGCAGATTTAAAAAATGCTTATATTCAGAGGGGTGATACGAAATTTGAAATCAAACTCCACGAGGCACTTGCAAACATAGAAAGCGAATCAAATATTGAATTAGAAGATGGGGATATTGTGGTTGTACCTTCACTTAATGCAGTTGTTTATGTCCAAGGGCAAGTTGTAAATCCCGGTGCCTTCCCTTTTCAGCCAAATTTAAAGGCAAGCGATTACATTGGGCTTGCAGGTGGGCCACTTGCTGAAGCAAGTATGTCAGGCGCATATGTTTTAAGGGGTAATAGAAAGATTTCAGTTAAAAAAGACCCGATAATTGTGGAAGGAGATAGAATAATCGTGCCGCGACAAATCTTTAAATTCTGGCAGGACTATGTTGAAATTGGCTCAGTAGTTGCCTCAATCTTGATTAGTTATTTAACCCTAACCGCACTGGCTAAATAGCGCAGCGTATAGATATGAGTCTAAAAATCATAATCAAATATCAGCACCCAATTTTTATTTGCGAAAAATTTCAGAATTAAATTTAGAATTTATTTCAACCAGTGAAGGAGGTGTTATGCAAATGATTTTATTTTTGATTGCCAATGAAGGTGGGCAATCATCAGGGATGCATATCTTCAATATTGCGAGATTAAATGTTCTAATTGCATTGATAATGTATGGAGCACTCCTTTTATGGTTTATCTATCATGCTCGCAAAGGCAAGCAATTGTTTATTAGAAAAATCAGCGGTCTTGAAGCAGTTGAGGAAGCAGTAGGAAGGGCTACAGAAATGGGTAAGCCAATCCTGTATGTTCCCGGGCTTGCTACCATTGATATTATTTCCACCATTGCATCAATGAACATTCTATCACAGGTTGCAAAAAAGGCCGCGGAATATAATACTACGCTATACGTTCCTAATCGCAACCCAGTAGTTTATACTGTAGCAAGAGAAGTCGTTAAAGAAGCATACACAGATGCAGGAAGGCCTGATGCCTTCAATCCGGACAGTGTCTATTTTTTAACTGAGGACCAATTTGGCTATACCTCAGCGGTCTGCGGAACGATGATGAGGGATAAACCTGCAACTAATTTTTTTATCGGTTATTTCTGGGCTGAATCCCTGGTTCTTGCTGAAACCGGTGCTACGACTGGTGCGATCCAGATTGCCGGTACCGACTCCATTTTCCAGCTACCATTCTTTATCGTTGCCTGTGATTATACACTCATCGGTGAAGAATTATACGCTGCAAGTGCCTATCTTTCCCGTGAACCATTGCTTTTAGGTTCTTTAAAAGGGCAGGACTGGGGTAAAATGATAATTCTTGGTGTTCTATTGATAAGTTCAATACTTGCGCTTTTAGGCTGGGAAAAGGTCGTTTCATTATTTAACATAGGATGACAAAAAATCCCAGATTCATCAATGGCTAAAAACCTAAATTTCAAGGAGGATGAATGAAAAAACAGATTCCTTTGTTTATCTGTATGTTGATGGGGATAATAATGATTGTCCAGTTTTTTATCGGACATCCCGTAAGTATTCAGGCAAATGAACATATCAACCGCTGGGTCATTGTTGTATCTGCATTCAGTATAATCCTTGGTATTGGTAGTCTTATTGACCATCATACCGACCGTATCCGAAGAAAAAACGAAGGTTGGCCTTTTAGTATTATAACCCTAATCAGCCTCTGGTTAATGACGATAATCGGATTATTCTGGGGCATTAAGAGCGGAACCGTATTTATGACGATATATTCCAATGTCATACTTCCCCTCGGTGCAAGCATGTTTGCAATCCTGGCATTCTATATGGCATCTGCAGCCTATCGTGCATTTAGAGCAAGAACCACTGAAGCCACCTTACTTTTGATTGCCGCATTTGTGGTAATGCTTGGATTTGTTCCATTTGGTTATTTTATCCATCCTAAACTCTCTGAATTTGCCGAATGGTTACTTAAAGTTCCTAATATGGCAGCGAAAAGGGGTATTATGTTTGGTGTTGCACTCGGCGTTGTCTCGACTGCGCTAAAAATCATCCTTGGTATTGAACGTTCCTGGCTGGGTGGAGGAGGTAAACAATGAACTTTGCAGAAAGACTAACCAAAATTCCAAGACAGATAATATATATTGTAATGGCCCTTGCAATTATTATACCGCTCATTGCTCCGATTGGTATGGCAATCAATGTGATGCCTCAGACACATAAACTCGTGGATGCAATAGAATCAATACCGCCTGACTCTAAACCAGTTTTGATTTCCTGTGATTTTGATCCACAATCAATGCCTGAGCTATATCCAATGCTGGAGGCGGCGTTGAATCATTGTTTCAACCGAAATCTAAAGGTCCTTGTCCTTGCTCTTTGGCCTCAGGGTGCTGGTATGGCGGAAATAGCATTGAAGAAAGTTCCTGAGGAGTATAACAAAAATTATGGTGAAGATTATGTGTTCCTGGGATACAAAGCGGGCGCTGCCGCAGTCGTCCTTGGACTTGGCGATAATTTCAAGAATGTATTTCCAGCAGATTACTATAATACACCGCTTGATTCCCTGCCATTGGCCGCAAAGATAAAAAATTATGATGATATAAGTCTGGTGTTAAGTTTTTCTGCAGGGGACCCTGGATATAGAACCTGGTTATTATACGGGCAGGCAAAATTTGGATTTAAACTTGGAACTGGTGTTACTGCAGTATCCGCAGCTGATACCTATCCATATTTAAATAGTGGTCAACTTTTGGGCGTTTTTGCAGGAATGAAGGGTGCTGCAGAGTATGAAACAGCCCTGGCGAAAAAGGGTTATCGATTGACAAGCAGGGATGCTACAAAGGCAATGGATGCGCAATCCCTGGGACATTTCTTTATAATGTTATTTATCATAATTGGAAATGTTGGGTATTTTCTAATAAGGAGGCAAAAATGAATATTTCCACGGATATTTTAATCTGGATTTCATCACTGCTTACGCTCTTTATATTTTCATTCATTTTCAAGGATAATCCATTCTATCGGTTTGCCGAGCATCTTTTTGTCGGGACTTCTGCGGGTTATTTCATCGCCCTTTCCTATCATAATGTAGTGTATCCAAACTTGATCGTGCCGCTGTTTAAAGAAGGACAATTTCTTTATGTTATACCACTGATTCTTGGTATTTTATACATAACAAGATTTATTCCGCAAATTTCCTGGATGGTTCGAATACCAATCGCCTTTTTATTAGGCTGGGGCTCGGGCGTAGCAATTCCTGCTGCACTACAGGCGGATGTGATAAAGCAACTTCAGGGAACGATGCTCACACGGGCTGTATTTACACGCTGGGATAATGGTTTATGGGCAGTTATAATTCTGATGGGAGTAGTTGCAACATTAATCTTCTTCTTTTTCTCAAGAGAGAGGAAAGGAATAATCAAACCGATTGCAAATCTCGGAATAATCTTTATTATGCTTGGTTTTGGCGCTTCTTTCGGCTATACCGTGATGGCAAGAATCAGCCTGTTGATTGGCAGATTCCAGTTCCTACTTAAAGATTGGCTGGGAATAATAAAATAAAATTTTTCTAAATTGGTAACGAGGAGGTAATATATGAAAAAGATAATGCTGATATATTTCCTTTTATGTTTGCACCTTTATGGTGTAGAATATCTCATTGGTTGCTATTACTATCCATGGTATGATTATAATAGACACTGGCAAGAAGGCTATTTAAGGAAAAAACTTTTAATTCCTCAATTACCCCATTTCGGTGAATACTCTTCAAGGAATCCCGTTGTGATTCAAAATCATATTGCTTGGTCATTGAATTATAATATTGACCACTGGATAGTATCGTGGTGGGGACCACAAAGTTGGGAAGATTATACAATACTAGATTATATTCTACCACAACTTAACAGTAGTAATCTGAAATACTGTCTATTTTATGAAACTTCTGGCAGATTGGGGGAACCGCCTATAAATTTTGATAATCCTAATGTCGTTAATACTTTCATTTCAGATTTTATCTACATTGCACAAAATCACTTTAACAAACCCAGTTATTTTTTTTATAATAACCGCCCCGTTGTCTTTGTTTATCTAACACGCACATTCACAGGAAATTATACTGGTGCGATAAATTCAATGCGAACAGCTCTGCAAAATTTAGGGTATAATATTTTTTTAGTTGGAGATGAAGTATACTGGGGAACACCTAATCAAACAAGAATTGCCTGTTTTGATGCGATAACGAGTTATAATATGCATGGACCGTCAGAATATGCGGGTTATCCTGCAAATACTAATTTTTTGAAAAATGTAAGTTCAAAATTTGCTGAGTATAAATCTGCAGCAAATGCCTTAGGAGTAGGTTTTATACCCAAAGCAATGCCTGGTTTTAATGATCGCGCAGTAAGATTGGGAGCAAACCACTATGCCATTCCAAATCAGTATAAACAAAACTGGAATCACACAACGACATTTAGACGTTCGTTGATAACATCAAAGATACATTTAGATAATCAAATAGGTAGATGGATTGCGATTAATTCCTGGAATGAATGGCACGAAGATACACAGATTGAACCTACTATCATTACCGATACCTGCTCCCGCGATACGAGTCCAACAGGGACTGTATACACCCAGGGTTATGTTTATAAAGGCTATGGTGTTGACCTTCTTCAGACTATCAATTACATCTTTGGCCAACCAGATAGTATTTTATTCTATTCTGGTTTTGAAAATGGTGAACCGATACCAATTGCAGATTCTGTTTATTCAAAGCAGTGGGTTGATGGGTACGGGTCAGCACCGTTTCCAGAAGCAGGTCGTATTATGCAGGAATTTGGTGTTCCAGTATTAGAGGGATCTTATTATTTGAGAGTTGCTGGCGAAGATATAAGTTCTACCCAAAATTCCTATTGTAAGTATTTGCTCTTTGATATCCCGAATATAAATATTGATAAAGCAACCTTTCTTACTTACCACATATATCTCTATCAAAAAATACATTTGATGTTAGGCATCATAACCACAGATGGAATAGAATTACAATCTTCTGAATGTATTGACCAGAATGAAATACGAATGCACCCGGAATCAAGGATGGAATCTACCGGAAAATGGTGGTATATAGAAGTTGACCTATATCCACTCGTCGGCAAAGCGATTGATAAAATCTATTTTGTCTATGATGATAATCCAAATTCAGAAGTCGGAAATTACAGATGCTATGTAGATAAGGTAACAATCCTGACAAAAAAGAACCTCATTGTTAAAGTAGAAGAAGGTGAAATTCCCTGCAACATCAAATATCCCAGTTTAAAAGGTAAAAGCAGATTATTCATTAACACCCTTCCTGAATGGATATTCTCTAATAAAAACATTAAAATCTTCGATATTTCAGGTAGGATTGTGTCTGATATAGACAAAAGTGGTGTATATTTTGTAAAGGATGATGAAGGTTCAGAAAAATTCATTTTTATCAAATGAATTTTTGCATTAATTATAATCACAGAGTTTGATTGAGACCCTATGATCATTTGGAGAATTAAACCTGATTCTTAAAATCCCTTCTGCTGGATTTGGATATATTTTTTCAAATTCCAAAGGGGGATATAAGGAGGTTTGAACTAACCGCACTCTTAAGGTTATTGTCACTGCGAGTATTTTCTCTTTTGTCAATGCGAGCTATCACTTCGTATGGCAGAGAAGCAATCTTATATTTCAACCTGTCAGTAGGTAATCCTTTCTTTAAGGGTAGATTTTAAATTGCTGGTTTTATAGTTTTGAAAGTCAAAGATGGACAAAATCATCTTGCACATAGTAAATTATATCCATAAATTGCATTTGTCAATACTTAAACACTGAAACACCGAATTGTAAGGAACACTAAAGACACGGAAACACAGAATTAAAATAAATCTGAAGACACTGAAAAGCATTAAACATTTTTTTCTCTTTCGGCAAAATTCAAATGATAAGATACTAAATCATCTCTCTTATCTTTTTAACCAACTCAATCCCGAATACATACTTACCTATCGGTATTACATAGAATCCGTCTACATAATCTTTCAATTTTCTTGCAGTTTCAAGAAGCAATTCTGTTTCATCAACCTCTTCAATCATCATTATATATTGATATGGAATTCCAAGGAATTTCATAAGTGATAGAGCCCGTTTTTTTGTATATAAAAAAGAAAGACCCGCTATTACTTTAATATCTTTAAATCGGTAGCGCAAATCTTTTATTATCTCAATAAACTTCTCTAAATTGAATACCGGTTGTGTAAAAAATACCTCGGCCCCGCACCTGTACTTCTCCCCTGCCTTAATAAATTCACCTTGAAGATTCACTATATTAGGATTAAAACTTGTGCATAAGCAAAAATCAACAGGCGTGATTGTTTTCCTTGCCGATGTCAAACCCTGTCTTAAATTTTTTGCGACATCCAACAATTTAGCAGAATTCAATTCAAACATACTTCTGCCTTCAACTGGTGAATCACCCGTAACACATAGAATATTTTCTATTCCTAGTGCCTTTGCCCCAAGCAGCTGGCTCTCAAATGATAAAAGGGTAAAATGTCTTGCTACAAAATGTGGTATGGTCTCTATTTTAAGGCACTCCTGCAAGATATGAGCAAAACACAGTGCATCCGGTCTCAATTTTCCCAGAGGATTTGAAGGAATGTTAAAGGCATCAACATTTCCCTTAAAAGGTTGAAGTTCATTTATGAGATTTTCCGTGTCAATATTTGTCGGCAGAAGAATCTCAAGCGTGATTATCTTTTTGTTTCTCAATTTCTCCCTTAACATACAAACCTGTTATCCTATCTCCTTTAACACCCGTAATCCTTCAAATGCATTATTGACCGCAGCATACGCACCGATCTGCTTGGCAAATCCTTCACTAACATTTGGACCACCAATGAGTACCGGTGTATCAAAACCATTCTTTCTCAATAATTTTATCACATTTCCCATTTCTGGCATTGTTGTCGTCAGAAGGGCACTCAAACCAACCGCAATCGGCTTATATTTTTTTACGGCTTCAACAATCTTAAGAGTATCAACATCTTTACCTAAATCGATAACCTCATATCCCGCAGATTCCAAAACCATTGCTACAATATTTTTACCAATATCGTGTATATCACCCTTAACAGTCGCAAGCACTATTCTCTTCTTTTTACCACATTCCCCCAGCACGCCGGGACTATGTTTTATTCTTTTTTTAATTAACTCCATCACCGCCCTTGTTGCTTCTGCAGACTTCATCAAATCTGGTATAAAGAATATACCCTTTTCATATCTTTCACCCACAATTTTCATTCCATTAAATATGTAATGGTCAATTATCTTTTGGGATGATACACCTGAATCGAGCATTCTTTTAACTTCATCAACTGCTGATTTGACATCACCTTCAACTATTCCTTTTATTAATCTTGAATCAGGAGTAGCGACTTCTGTTGCGCTGCCTAATTGACGCTTAATTGGTTTATTCGCTATTGATTCGGAACGATTGATAACCGCCCTTTGTAAAAAATCTTTTACCCATTTAATATAGTCATTTACTTCTTTTTTAAGAAGTGCACGCGATGACCAGTATGCCTCCATCACCTTTTGATCAAGTGGATTTATTATCAAAAAATTAACACCTGAATTTATCGCAAGGGTAACGAGAACCGCATTTAAATAACTCCGCTCGGGCAAACCAAACGAGACATTTGAAATACCCAATACTGTCTTGAGACCCTTTTGGCTTAATTCTGCAACAGTCTTCAGAGATTCAGAAATCTGTTCTGGTTCAGAAGCAGCTGAAAACACAAGGGGGTCAAAGATTAAATCTTCTACTGGAAATTTCAACCTTTTCGCCACTTTTATTGTAAGTCGAACATTTTTCATCCGCTCATTGAATGTCCTTGGAATTTTCTTACCAACAAGCGATATCACTACTTTAAACCCGAATTTCTTTACCAACGGCAGATATCTTTTTAATTCCTTCTCGCGGGCAGGAATTGAATTGTAAACACCTATACCAGGATAAATCCTCATTGACTTTTCTGCAGCAGAAAAATTTTGGGTATCAATAAAAACGGGCAGATTGCAGTTTTTTATAACTTCATAAAGGCAATTTAGCAATGTTTTACTTTCATCTAGTTCAGGTATAAAGGCATTTATATCAATTGCATCTACACCTGCATCCTCTTGAGATTTCGCTTCTGAACCATAGATTGTATAATCACTCGTTAAAAGGCTCTGTTTCAATTTTTTTCTGCCTGATGGATTTAACCTTTCTCCGACAATAATTGTAGAATTTTTATCAATTGTTATATATTTTTGGGGCGAGGTAAGATAAAATACATTTTTTTGTCTGATGTATCGTATACCGGTCGCATCTTTACTCACCATAAAGGGTGCAACTACATTTCTATGCTCTGATATTAATTTGATATACTGTGGAGATGTTCCGCAACAACCACCGATCAATCTTGCGCCTGCTTTGACGAATTTTTCAAAATACCCCGCAAGTTTTTTGTCCGAGATAGAATTTTTTAGTTTATTATCTTCAATCCAGACCTTCCCAGCATTGGGTTTAGCTAACAAAGGTAGATTCGTTACCAAAGACATTCTCTTCAAAACTTCTATGGCCGTATCAGGCTCTGTGCAATTTACACCGATTGTCTTTGTCCCAAGTCTATCAAAAGTAATGGCGATTGATTCTGGTAATTCACCAAATATCGTCCGGCAATTGTTCTGGAATGTAAAACTAACCCCAATATTATCTGAATATTCCTTTGCCGCAAGAAACGCAGCCTTCGCTTCAATGATTGAGTTGAAAGTTTCAAGTAGAAATGAATTTATACCTGATTTATAAAATGTTTTAAAAATTTGGCAGTAGATATTATAAACCTCTTCAAAATCACCGTCCCCGTAAGGTTTAATTAAAATTCCCAAAGGCCCCACATCACCTAATACAAACTTCTTATCACCTGCTGCCTTAAGGGCTATCTTTACACCGGCCTTAATAATCTTTCTATAATCCTCCTTGAAATTTATTGGATTGGCACTGAATGTATTTGTTAATATGATATCACTACCTGCATAAATATATTTTTTTTGCAATTCATAAACTGCATCTTGATTTTTTAAATTCAAACTTGCTGGTGGTTCACCGGGAATTAATCCTTTATCAAAAAGATTTGTCCCTGTAGCACCATCAAGTATAACTATTCTTTTTTTCAACAACTTATCATAAATATCCATACGGATATTTTATATAATTTATCTGTTATGTCAATGATAACCTGTTTTGCAACATAATGTAAAACCAGCCACAGACTATTTCGTATAACAAGACGGGCAGTGAAACCGTATAAAGTCATATGAATTTATGGATTGACACCACAAATTATATCAATATAATGACAAAATGGCAGATATTACCAGAGGTGTCCGCTCCTTCACACTCGGTACCGCTTTGAGCCGCATTACAGGTTTGTTCCGAGAAATGGTTTTTGCATATCTTTATGGGGCAAGCACCTCTACAGATGCATTTCAGGCCTCGTTTCGATTACTTGATTTATTGAGAGACTTATTTGCAGAAACAACTCTTTCTTCTGCAGTTATACCAATACTCACCGAAGAAAAAAACAAAGGAAAATCAAATCAAAACATCCTTGCAAGTAATATCTTCAATCTACTGCTCATAGTTGTTGGTATTATCACAATTTTGTTTGTAATATTTGCTCCATTTTTTGTTCGTATAATTGCCTTTGGATTCGGCAATATTCCTAATAAGTTTGAGCTCACTGCCCAACTTGCAAGAATAATTCTCCCATTTCTTCTTTTTGTAGCATTTGCTGCCTGGGCAATGAGTTATCTCAACACGGAAAATAAATTTTTTATTCCGTCGGTTGCATCTGCCTGGTTCAATATTTTTTCAATAGTTGTCCCTATCGTAGTATACAATTATTTAATCAATCAAGGCATTGATCCCATCTTTGGAATGGCTTATGGTGTTCTTGTTGGTGGTATGATACAATTTGGCTCACAAATTCCTGCCCTTATTAAAAATGGCTTTCGTTATCGTCTTTATCTCAATCTAAACGATCCCGCATTGAAAAAAGTAATAGTTCTTTTCATTCCGATAGCACTTGGACTTGCAAGTTCAAGGATAAATGTAATGGTTGATACAATTATGGTATCATTTCTTGAAGAAAGGAGTATGACCTGGTTACATTATGCCTTCAGGATAATGCACCTTCCCCTGGGGCTCTTTGGAATTGCGGTTGGTGCAGTCGCCCTTCCTTCCCTATCAAAACTTGTGATTGAAAATAAATTTGAAGAAATACGTAGCACATTGTTTGATTCGTTAAAACTTGTATTTTTATTAACGATTCTCAGTTCCATTTTTATTATCTTTTTTTCCCATCCAATCACACGGATTATTTATGAACGCGGAAAGTTCAACGCCTTTGACACATCAGCCACTGCGTCGGCATTGATATTTTACATTATCGGCATTCCTTTTGCTTCGGGGTTACGTAATGTCGCATCTGCATTCTATGCATTAAAAGATTCAAAAACGCCGATGTATGTAAGCCTCGGGATGATTGGTGTCAATGTGTGTTTGAACTATATTTTGATGAGACTTATGAGTTATCGTGGCATAGCACTTGCCACATCTATATCTGCCTTTCTCAATTTTATATTATTATTCAGTTTACTTTCCCCAAAAGTAGGAAATCTTAAAATCAAAGAATTATTCAGTTTTATTTTATGGATTTCTATTGGTTCGGTAGCAAGCAGTTTTATTGGAATAATTAGTTTTAACTATTTTAACAATACATTTTTGCCCAATCTATTAATTCAGATCATCGCCTTGTGCATCGCCTGTTTTTTTACATTGATTATATTCTATTTTTATTGTAAATTTCTAAGAATTAAAGATGCGACAAAAATCTTAAAACAACTTTTCAAACGATAAAATTATGGAATAAATTTTATTCCTATCTGGTGGGCATTTGAAAATTGTGTGTAAACAAAGGAATAACCAAGTTCGTATTCTTCAAAAACGACAGATAAACCAGCGGAAAACTGACAATCAGATAATGCAGGCTTTTCAATACAAGTAGCAGGTTTGATATACCTAAAACCTGAAAAAATAGTGAGTTTGTCATATTTATACGATAAGCCACTGCTTAATTCAAAATCTCTTCCCCTTGTCTCAATAAAAAATGCAAAATCATCAGAGAAATTATAACTAATCCCTATCGCAAAAATCAAGGGAACATCTACTTTATGAGCAACTTCACCACCGATATTATCAATCTTTGCACCGAATGACAAATTTTCTGAATTAATTATTAAACCAGTACCGACAGCAATTCCCCAAAATGTGACCGAATCAATCCTTGATTGAAAGTTTTTAATACAAATTCCGAATAGACCAAAATTTCTTGCAAGCCCAATATTTAAATCATACGGAGAGAATCTGTTTGTGGGAATACCATATTCATCATAGCCCTGGATATCTCCATAATCAAGGTAATTAATACCAAACGCATTATTTTTATATGAAGCACCAAATGTTATCATATCGGTTCCATAAAGCCACCTGCCGATAATAAAATTGAATTTGGGTTTAATATTTATTGCGGGATTATGGAAGACTGATAATCCTTCATCAACGAGCGTTGTTATTCCCCCCAAACTATTGGACTCTATGCCGGTGGATAATTTTGTGGAATTATCAATGTAAATGCTCAAAATAAAAAAAATAATCATTTTATCACCGCAAGTTTGGTACGATAATAATACTGATTATATTTGGTTTCAATCTGGATATGAACGAAATAGATGCCAACATTGAGCTTATCGTTACTTATGGCAACCATATAAGGATTAAAACTCTCTGTTTCATAAAGGCGCTGTCCAAGGATATTTGTAATGGTGACTTTTGCGACCTTAAAATTATCCAAATAGGGTAGTTTTATATATGCTTGATTGCGCATAGGATTTGGATATATTGCGAGTTCTTTGATTTCCGAATGGTTAACATAACCATCCACAACAATAACTGAAACAGGCAGATGATCTGAGGCATAATAAAGTGCCCCTGCCACTTCGCTTGGAACTGCATAATTGATACCACTATTTATTGATTTATTAAAATGCCTACCATCATTGCCGAAGACCACATAAGATTCTGAAGGTAAGAACAACCCAGCAGTATCTAACAAATTCGGAGAGCATAATACGAGGTCAAACCGGTCATCAAGTCCACCACCCGCGCCTCCATCAGATAGTTTTTCATTTCTTGTTGACTGGGTATGGGCATAGGCATATGCATAATTATCGTGCCAGACATCGGCAAATGCTAATAAGTCACGCAGTCCTCTCGGTCCTGTTTCAATGCTGTCAACGAGTTTGCAATATCCCGATTCATTATAATAAAAATTAAAATCACCAAGAACAAGATATTCTGTAGAATCGGAAAGGGAATCAAGGTGACTCCTCAGCCTGATTGCTTCCTGGAGTCTGATCAACTCATATTCAGCGCCTGCCTTGAAATGAACAGAAAAGATATAGAACTCTCTCTTTGAATCCATCATTCTTATCCGGTATCTCGCTATATCTCTATTCGTAGTCGGAATATAGATCGCATCAACAAATTCAGATTTTGAACGGCGATAGAATAAACCGTTATCAGTATCCGGACCATCATTGAATGGTGCAAGTGAAAAACTATTTTCTTTATAGTTCAGCACCGAATCTTTAAACAATTCCATTCCCGATTCACTCTCCATTTCTTGAACCACAAGGATATCCGGCTTTAGATAATCCATTATCTGCCGATAATATTTAATTCGTTCAAAACCCATCGTGTTGGGAAAGTTTAACAGATTGTAAGTTACGATTTTGAGCTGACCCGCTATGCCTGAAGAAAATAGCAGTAATGATATAAAAAATATTGCTACAATCTTTACAAGGCAACGGCAAAATGTTATTTTACATCTTTTATTCATTCTTTATTTACGGGAGACATCAACAATTCTTCCTTCTATATCTTTGTCTACTGGAGAGTTTTTCCTTATGTAATCTGCAATTATATTGCGCAGATATGTAAAAGTCTCCTGGATGTCTTTTCCCTCTTTAAAAATAGCATAATCGCCGCTACCACCCGCGAGGAATGAATTGGTTACAAGAAGATATTCTTTGTCGGGTTTTATCAGACTTCCATCATAAAGTGTTACTTCAAGAACCCTTTGATTTATTGGGTTTTTGGAATTGTATTTGAATTTCACCCCTGAAACTTGAAAGATTGCGTGTCTTCCATTAACCCCGACTTCAAGAATTTTTATTAGCTGTTCTCCGGTTATCTTCATCAAAACCGCGGTATTAGAAAGTGCATCCACATAATAACAATCTTTATAGGTTATCTCCCCTTTTTTAAGATTTGCCCTTATACCTCCAGAATTATGGATTGCTATATCGGCATTAAAATATTCCCGCATCGCATCGGTAATCAAATTACCCATTGGTGATTCTTCAAAACCAGCACGGGTCAAATCTTTCTTTGCATAGCCAATGACTTCATCAAACCCTTTTTTGGTGTCCTGTTCCCATTTTTTTAATATATTAAGCAATATCGTATCAAGTTCTATTTCATCACTCAATAGGTCAATCAATTCACCGCGGTAACCAATTATCTTTTTTGTTTTTTTATCAATCTTCAAATCAAGAAAACCCATGCTTGTGAGATGGCTATAATTCTGGCAGATTATTGTATGATTGATTGAATCTACATAGGGTTCTTCAAGTGCAGTTGAACTATGGGAGCCAAATATTACATCAATGCCTGGAACATTCTCGGCAAGGCGTTTATCGCGACGTAAACCTATCCCGGTCATCCCAAATATCAAATCAACACCTTTCGATTTCAGTGTATCAACAAATCTTCGTGCAGTTTCAATCTCTGATAAAACTTCATGATTTTTAAACCGTTCAGGCGTAGTCATTCCCTTCATATATTCGGTAAGCAAACCAAAAACTCCAATTTTCAAATCACCGAATTCAATAATTGTATATGGTTTTAGATATTCAACATTTTGTTTGGTATCTTCATAAACGATATTGCTACAGATGAATCGTGCATTGACACTTCTTACAATATCCTTTAATACATCCACACCCATATCATAATCATGGTTGCCGGGAGAAAGTAGGTCATAACCACAATAATTAAAATAATCAACAACTGCTTTGCCCCTAGAAAATTCACCGATGGGCGAGCCAACAAACATATCACCCGTATCAAGAAGTAAAAATCCATAACCCAAGCTATCAGCCTCTTTTCTCTTTTCCTTTATTAAAGTAGCCGCACCAGCAGCATTACCTATCGGTGGTGGAAAGTATGGATTCATCCACCAGGCAGTGCTCGGTAAAAGTCCCCCTTCAATGTCATTTGTATAAAGAATGTAGATGTGTTCAGGAACACTTGAAAAAAAAATATAGGTGAGCAAACAGAATAACATTACAAATTTAAGCCTAAGGAAAGAATATAATGAATATTTGTCTCATCAAATATATATTTTTCTTCTATCCCCAATCCACCAAAGTCAGTATTTGCATAATCCCTTTTACCAAAAGAGAAACCCACATCAAAATAATAATTTTTAAATTGTCCACCAAGGCCAAGTGTTAAATTTGTCATCCAGACTGCAGGTTGGTTATAATCAGGATAAAGGCAAAATCCATATCTGACTGCATAATTATACAGGATTGTATGTTCAACTCCAAATTTATAACAGTATATTGCCTCATTCCACATTTTATAATTGACTTCTAAGACGAATTTTGTTGGTATACGGTATGGCGGTTGATAATGAAAACCAATATTATGACCAACCGGATATTCAAATGTATCGTTTTCCGCAAAAACATTAAATTTATTTTCAAAGAAATAGGCAATTCTTATATAAAAAGATGGCGCATAAATAACCCCACATTTGAATCCATTCCCTGAGAGATTTTTTGAATCACGCTTAATTGAATCTTCTGCAGTCGGATAGATGGTTTTTAGTTCACTATTGGTTGAGCCATAAACGAAGTCATTTTCAATACCTATGCTCAAACCCTTATAATTGATTCCCATCAGCGGTGCCAGTGTATTGACTGCTCCGCTGTAAGTATTATCAACAATCTTGATAATCTGATAAAAGTTATCGCGATAGGTATGATTGAAGTAGTAGTTAAAATCATACATACGATAGTGTTTTACACCTAACCTAAAAAATTTTATCGGCACGATTATGCTTGCTGGTCCAAAGTCTAAAAATGAAGTATGGCAAACTGAAACTGTAGATATGCCAATGTTATTGCCGTATGAATCATAAACCCTTAATCCTCTCTTTTCTGTTCCTTCGTATAAAAACCCGCTGATATTAATTTGTATTTTTTCACTTAGACCAATGGTCGCTGGATTGAGACTATTTTCAAGGACAGTTGTATTTCCACCAAGTCCCAGTGAACGGGCATCATAGTAAAAAACAACATCACCCTGACTTGATACACCAGGTATGGTAAAATTCAAAACAAATAATAATAATATCATTTAATCCATCTTAGGGAACGAGCACTGCTGCCGCAATTACCGTTGTCCAGAGTCCATATTTGTCGCCAATTGCAGTCTGGGTTATGTTCATTGTCTTTACTATTTTTGTCGAAATTTTCCAGAGCTCCTTTCTTTCATCATAACTTGTATCCGGGTCAAATGGAACGCCTAAAGTTGTAGCAAGCATCTGTGCTGCAAGGTCTTCTGCCTTGTCCCCTGCTTTTGTTTCAGTCTCACCATAAGAATGATATTCTGAAAGATAGCCATACTGATTGCGGTCTGCAGGAATTGCCACACCTATACTTGCAGCAATTAGTCTGTGTGGCTCATTCGTGCTACACTCAGACACAACCACATAGACAATTTCACCGAGTGATAAATATTGCAAGCCCTTTGCCTTTGAAACAAGTTTTGCACCGGGTGGGAGAATGCTTGAAACCCGAACAATATTAAAAGGTGCAATACCTGCATCCCTCAAGGCAGACTCAAAACTTGCAAGTTTTTCTTTATGCTTTCCTACACCTTTTGTTAAAAAGACTCTTTTTGGTATTATCATTTTTTCCCTTTTTCATCTGGAGCAGACCAGAGTCGAACTGGCGACCTTCTCGCTGCGAACGAGACGCTCTCCCAACTGAGCTACTGCCCCATAAAAAATTTTAAGATTATAACAAAAATTTAAATAATGTCAATAATAAAAAACAAAAAAGCCCCTCTTTGAAAAGAGGGGCCAAATTCACATACAATCATTTCCTTTACTGTAGCAATATTGCCTTCTGCGTCAGAAAATTGTTTCCATCAACAATCCTTAAAACATATATTCCCGCAGGTAATTTTCTTCCGTAGTTGTCAGTTGCGTTCCAGTTAATTGAAGAATTATTCACAACTATAGATTGTGCCGTGATGAATTTTCCGGATAAATCATAGACATAAAGATGTATATCTTTACCATTCAATTCTGGGCTCAAACCGAGAGTCACCTTCTCTTTAAATGGATTGGGAAACAATTTCAATTTGCCCAATTTTGCTGATTTTGTCTCTGAAATTCCAATTATCGGATCTCTCCTTGATGCATAAATCTCAATGCCGTCGGTCCCTGAATTCCTTGTATCTTCCCAGACCGAGTGGACATAAGCAGGCGTAAGCATAAGTGCTGTTGCATGATACGCATTATTCGCTGATGGATTATCAGTCACCACTTCAGGTATTTGCCAGGTTCCAGACTGTCCATACCAGATAGAATAATTGAATCTCACTGTATTTCCGGCATAGATATAATTACAGCCAATGGTACTTGCAATTCCATGCACTCTTGGATATGTTTCATTGCCCGGGTCATTGGTTATGTTAATAAGGGTTGTTCCCCAGGTTGCACCATAATTAGTTGAATAATTAAAGAAAATATCATTATTTCCACCACCCACATCAGATTGGATTGCAATATAGGCATAATTCTGGGAGCAAAAAACTGATGGGTAACGGTCATTATTGGGATTAGCAGTTGCCCAACCAAACAGATTCCACCGGCTCAATGTATCCAGATAACAAACTACATCATAGTCATTACCAGTTGCATCAAAATATTCAACACTATGAATGAGAATTGTATCGGGTGTTGGGTCTGGTGGACCAACTGTTACCCCTATTGAAGTTCTCTCAGGAGTGCCTTCAGTTGGTCTAAATCTCAAACCATACCAGGAAACAGTGTCTCGTGTGAATATCACCCATACTGAGTCATTTGCTGTGCCGGTTCGGTCCACTGTATATTGAGTTAGACACAAACCATTTCCAGGACCATGGGTTACACACTCAGGATAGAATCTATACGGTGCGTAGAAATAAGTAACACCAATGAGACTATCAGGATTATTATAGGCAGTACGGCTTGAACGAGAAAAACAAGGCGCCTGGGGATATGCGGAAACTCCATATAGGGTCCCCCAGATATATACCTTTCCATTGGTAGTTATGGAAATTTCAGGAAATCGTAAACTGTAGGCTGTATTATTTATAAAGTAGACCCGATTATCCCAAGTCAAACCCTGGTTTGTTGAAGTTGCAACACCCCAACCATGGCATAAGGGGCTGAGATTCCAGGGAGTTTCATAAACCACATAAATCCTTCCGGTAGCATCAATGTCCATTGACAATAACTGGTCATCTCTATTGTATACATCCGGTATCTGAACACCTGAACTCCAGGGAGGGTCGCGATATAGCCAGGGTGGAGTTGTAGATACACCATTATTGATACATTCTAACTTTTCATCAATCTCAATTGGCTGTACCTGCTCCATCTCTACTTTTACATTTCCTGCAGGAATCAACTCCAAATTTCCTGCAAGGAGGAACCCAACACTAATACCCAGACAGATGCTAAAGCCTTTCATAAAACCTCCTATTTAAAATGTTCCCTGGATATTATAATCATAATACCCCGTGTTGTCAAGTCCCAAAAGCAAGCGGTTGCATCAATAATGTTGTGTAAATTTTAGTAAGTCTCATAATAAGGTTAATAATTCTTCTGAATCTTCTGCTAAACAACCGCTTTAGACTCTAATTTACTCCATTTCCGTTCAATGATAATCATCCATAATCGCTCAACCTTCAACCCATGCCGATATAAATCATTCAAAAACACTGTCCAATCCGCCTAACTCTCACTCTTCGCCGGACGAAAATCAATCAACCCACGAATTCCATCAGACTTTATCCAATACGCCACTAATACAATTTTCTTTACCACCCTCCTGCAACTCCTGACCTTCGTCTTTATCCCATCAAAAAAGATATAAAGATAATTATCGGTCAGGGGGCGACGAGAAAAAGTTTCCATCACCCAACTAACAACACGAGTACTGACACCACTGATAAATAAATCCCGAATCCAATTATCAACCCGGCGCCACCGCCGTTGATAAGGCTCAAAAATATGTAAGACGGCGGTATAAATCCGAAACTCGATTTGAAGTGGCAACTTGGCATAATCAAAAATGGAATTGATTTAATGCATGCGCTGGGTATAAAAAGACCAAAGACAGCCCTCGTTGCTGTAAGTAAGTCAGGTCACTTGGATATGTCTGAGACTGTGGATGCCCAGAAGATTGTAGAAATGAATGAGAAGGGCGAAATTAAAGATACAATAATTGAGGGACCTTTTGCTTTTGATGTGGCAGTTTCAAGACAGGCAACAAACCACAAAAAGATTAAGAGAGAAATTGCCAGTGATTCCGATTTCATTTTGATGCCGAAAGTATCAGCAGGTAATATCTGGGAAAAAAAGGCTCATTTATTTCGCAAAAAACAAAGGATGCAGGTATTATAAAGGGAGCAAGTAGGTCATTTGTAATGCTCTAATGTGCCGATGATGCAGAAACAAGGCTAAATTCCATTGCCCTGGGCGTAGATATTCAATAATGAAAACAATTTGAAAAAATCCATTTTTAAAAAGATTAAGAGAATTGAATTAAGGATGGTCTAAGCGCTATCGGGTCATTCAAATAGAGCTAATGAATTTACTGTCCTTTTTAGCCACACCTTCGCCCTGATGCTTTTAAAAACTCTCCGTGCCTTCTGTAAATATCTATTGCCCTTTTTCAATAGACCTTTTACCTTCAGCATCTCACCATAGTAATAATACGCCTTGGCTGTTTCAAACGGTTGTTTCAGTTTCTCATAGATTTTTATCGCTTGTTTACATTTTGTTTCGGCCTTCCTCCAACTTTTCTTTTCTCTTTGTTTAATGACATTCCGTGTTCTCCCTTGATTTGCATAGAACCTTGCCTGTAATAAGAGTGCCTCAGCCTTTTCTGCCTTTAAACCTATTTTTTCTGCTAAACTCAGAACTTTTTCAGCATAATTCTTTGCTTTTCTCCAATTATTCTTGCTTATCTCAACCCTGCCTTTGAGAAGGTTGATATTTTGCAAGACTATTTTTGCCCCAACTTGATTTGCGATTTTCTCTGCAGTTGCAAGATACTTTTTCGCCTTGTTGAAATTCCCTTGTTCCAATAAAATTTCACCTATATTTTTGAGATTAACGCTCTGTCCATGTCTATCACCGATATGTTTCCTTATCCATAAAGAATTAGTTACATATTTATGTGCTTTGTCAAAATCGCCAAGAATAGCATAATCATGACCGATGGCGTTGAGACAAGATGATTCGCCAAATCGCTCACCTGTCTCTTGAAAAATCTTTAGCGCTTTGCTATCATATTCAATCGCCTTCAGAAAATTGCTGATTTTGCGCAACCCCTGGCTGATATTATGAAAACTATATGCCTGGCCCTCTCGATCTCCAATTTTTTGCTGTATTTTAAGGGCATTAGTAAAATATCTAATTGCCCTGGCATAATGACCGAGGTGACCATATACAAGACCAATACTGTTAAGACTATTTGCTTGACCATACAAAAGTCCCAGTTCTTTTTTTATCTTCAATGACTTGATAGTATATTCAAGGGATTTTGCATACTTCCCCAGATTTAACAGCACATAACCAAGATTATTCAGAGAAGTTGCTTTTCCTGCACGATCACTCGTCTTTGCCTTTGTTCGCAAAGATTTATCAAAATATTTTAGCGCCTTAGAATAATTACCAGTAATTTCATAAACAAAGCCAAGATTATTCAAACATCTTGCTTCCCCTTCCTTGTTTTTGATTTTTCTATAAATTGCCATCGCTTTCTTTGTTGAATTCAACATTTCTTTATATTTGCTTATGGAGCCATAAATTTCACTAAAATATGAAAGACAATCAGCTTCATACTTTCTGTTTGCGAGCATCCTCGCAATTTTGATGCAATAGTTAAGGTCTTGTATTGCCTCTGTGTTTCTACCTATGAGGTTGAATATCTCTGTTCGATTCATAAGAGACTTAATCAGAAGTTCCTGTCTATTTGCAGTTGAAATAGAAAAATCTTTGTCATTCATCTTTGTTGAATTTAATTTACTCCTGTATTTGTAAAAGGTAAGTTTTTCCTATAATGAAGAAATTATTGCGCAGTTCTTGAAAATATTTAGTTCCATTAGTTAAACTAATGTGCATCTCGATTCTGAGTTTAGCAAGTTTTGTCTCAGTCCACTTGTAAATAATCTCTATCAGTTGGTCAAAAAAGCGATTTATCATCCTATTAACTTCTTCAGGTCCCTTTTTACTCAATCGTGCAAGTTTTTCACTCATTGCGGTGAAACCAAAAATGGCAGCGAAAAGAAGCGCAGCTTTGAATATTCTGCGGGTTTGGTTTTTGCTTCTGAAATTCTGTGAACGACAAATATTTGAGGCAAAAAACGTCCCATTAAACCAAGTATTTTTTCTCTTGTACTGGTTGTCTTTTTGTACATACAGAAATTCTAATAAAAATTCAAGAAAAATCAAGTCCTTTATGAGCAAATTCACATTCTTCCCTGAATTAGATTTAAAGAATAAGACTCCCTACGGAACTATTGAGAGATGGGCTTAAATGATTATGCTTATACACAACTTTTAGGGGAAGTGCCTAGCGGATGGTGCGATGACATCTGAAACTGATACTCTCAAAACGCTCGGTAAATATTTTACCGCAATTTGCACATTTAAACCGCCGCTATTTAGGGGATACCTTTCAAGTTTTCTATTACACTTCCTGGTTATGAGCACTTTTGTTATTTAATAAATATAATAACAAAGAGATGATGCACTGTTATGCTACCGTCTAAAATTTCCATGCAAATATTGACATTACCCTTTGCCAAAAATAATTGACTTGATTTAAATTTTAAATATAATTCAATTATGAAATTATTATTCTCAAAATTAAATTTAATACAACTTGTTTGGTTAATTGTTTTACTATCATTCTGCAGTAAAAAAATTGAACATGGACCACTGACAATTGTGAAACCAGTAGAAAATGTTGATTCAATATTTGCCAATCCCGGAATGGGCTGGCAGACATTCTACTGGCCCGCAAATAACGACCCTAACCTTGCTGGTCTACCAACAACCACGATCTATCGCAGGTTCAGCTGGTATGATTTGGAGCCAACACCAGGGAATTTTAATTTTGCTCTTTTTGAAGACTGGTTGAACAAGGCAAAAACTAATGGACAGCGATTAGCCTGGCGTTTAATGATTGCTGCGGTTAATCTTTCTTCTTCAACACCTTTACTGGGCTATGCACCTCTCTGGCTCATTGACGAAGGAGCAAGTGGCTGGATTTATTATTATGATGCAAATAACAATAACCAGCAAGATCCAGGTGAACCTGATATATGGGCACCGGATTTAGCTGATACCGTGACTAAATATTATCACAATCGCCTTATCCAGGAATTTGCCCGACGGTATTATAATAATCCATATATGGATTTACTTGATATTGGTTCAGTTGGATTATGGGGTGAATGGCATTTCTCTAGGACGAAAATAAAACAGATAATAGGAAATCCTCCAACAGGTGGAACGATTGGAGGCAGGATACCAATGTATTCCGATTCAGTCAAAAAGAGTATAATTGATTTATGGAATCAATCTTTTCCATTATCACCCAAGGTAATGCTAATTGGAGATTCAACAGGAATGTATTATTCGACCAACATTCTTAAAACCGGCTGGCGTGCTGATTCCTGGGGTGATATGGACTGGCATATGCCCTATTTTTATGACAAGCAATTACAAAGAACCAATGCTACTGAAGCCTGGACAAATGGTGCGGTTGCATTAGAACCGAGTTGGAATATGGAGTACTGGAAATCGCGCGGATGGGATATAGATTATATACTACAATGGGCAATTGACCATCACGCAACCTATATACAAAATAAGAGTGCAGTAATACCATCAGAATGGATACCAAAGATTAAAGATGCATTAAAGAAAATAGGTTATCGCCTGGTCTTAAGGGAATTACAACATCCAGAATATGTATACAAAAACTCTCCTTTTGAAATAAATATGGTTTGGGAGAATACGGGTTCAGCTCCACCATACTGGGATTATTATTTGCGTCTGAGATTAAAGAGAGAAAAGGATAATGTCTTTATAAAGTGGGAGTCTCCCCCCCTTTTGTCAATCAAAAGGTGGAACCCCGGGGTACGTAATGAGAAAGTAGAAATTACACTGCCTGATGATATTCCTGAAGGAGAATATGATTTATATCTTGGAATCTACAGCCCATTTGAAGAACATACCCATCCTAATCTAAAATACATTAAACTGGCAATCCAGAATTCACGGGATAAAGATGGTTGGTATTTATTTAGTAAGATTGTAGTAAAATAAAAACTCCTTTAATTTAATGCGCGCATTATTAGTAAATCCCTGGATATATGATTTTAAGGCATTTGATTTCTGGAATAAACCCATAGGGTTGCTCATCGTTGCAGACATTTTAAAGAAAACAGGATTTGAGGTTGATTTCATTGACTGTATGGATAGGTTGAGCCCATATTTTAAAACAAAAACAAAGACCGACATTTATGGAAGAGGAAAATATTATTATGAAATCGTTGAAAAACCCCAGATATTTAAAAAGTTACCAAGAAGATTCAAAAGATATGGCATTCCTGAAGAGATATTTACCTCTATATTAAAAAAATTTAAAAGACCCGACATCATATTCGTCACTTCTTCAATGACCTACTGGTATCTCGGTGTATTGAATGCAATCAGAATAATAAAAAATCATTTTCCGGAAACACCGGTAATACTTGGTGGATTGTATGCAACTTTGTGTAAAGAACATGCAGAAAAAAATTCAGGTGCTGATTATGTAATGCCTGGGAATGCTGAAGATTGCTTAATCAAATTTTTAAAAGAAAATGGGTATCTAAAAAATACAATTGATAGAGAATCTATATTTCCTGATTTTTCGCTTTACGATTCATTAAATTATGGTGTGATAATCACATCAAGGGGGTGCCCGTTCAATTGTTCTTATTGTGCAACAAAGATATTAACACCTGAATTCTATAATTATGATACCAAACTAATACTCCAACAAATTAATAATCTGGCTAAAAAAACAAATAATATTGCATTTTTTGACGATGCGCTTTTATGTAATACAAAATTTCCAGAACTTCTTGAAAAAATAATAGCGGAAAATTTTAGATTGAATCTCCATAGTTCAAATGGTCTCCATTGTAGATTCATTGATAAAAGAATTGCCCAACTAATGTTAAAGGCAAATTTCAAGACAATGTATTTAAGCCTTGAAACAACAAATCCTGACTTGCAAAAGAAAACCGGTAACAAGGTTAATACTAATGAATTTGTAAGAGCGGTTGCAACCCTGGTAAAGGCGGGTTTTACGCCAAATCAAATCCATGTCTATCTTTTGTATGGAATGCCTGGGCAAGATTATGAAGAAATTATTGAAGGTATAGCACTCTGCCATAGCCTCGGTATTAATCCCCATCTCTGTGAATTTTCACCCATACCATTCACTGATGAATTTTTAAGATCAGGTATTCGCCCTGGCACTGACCCGTTATATCATAACAACTATTTTTTTACCTGGTATTACCAAAATAAAAAACCAGAAATATACACAAAAATCAAAAAGATGCTTTCGAATAAACCCACCGCTGTTAAGCTTAAAAGTAAAAAATTATCCCGTTGAAAAACAGGATTACAAAATAACAAAAAACGCTTAACGGCAAAAGATTTTTATAAAATTTATTGACATCTATCTTGCTTTATGTAAAATAACTCATGCGCCACAATCTATTATTGTTGCTATTGGTGATGTTTGTCGCCTCCCCTCAAAAATCTGATGATATAGTAATCGCTGGTTCTACTTTTGTTCAACTTTTTATAGAAAAGCCCACATTAGAATTTATGACAAAAATTAAACATATAAAAATCAATGTCCAGGGGGGTATTTTAATCACCGTAATAATTATATTCGATAAGGCAAAAAAGATTTGTACAAATCCGCCTGATGAAAGAACTTTAAATTATATCAGCGGAAGGTTTATTTAAAAAAACAGGAGGAACGATGCCAACTTATTTTGATGAAGAATTGAAAAATCTGAAGAACGAAGTCCTTGCAATGGCAACGCTCGTTGAAGAATCAATCGTTAAATCCCTGGAGGCGTTGAAAAAAAGAGACATAAAACTCGCCCGTGAGATAAGGGATATTGATAAAAAGATTGATAAAATGGAGATTTCAATTGAAGAAAAATGCATTGAGTTGATAGCACGGCACCAACCAGTAGGTCCTGATTTGAGGTTCCTGATCGGTGCAATAAAGATGAATAATGACCTAGAAAGAATGGGAGACCATGCTGTGAACATTGCCGATTGTGTAGCCTTCCTTATAGATCAGCCGAGAATAAAACCAGTATCCAATATCTGGACAATGGCAAAGATTGTCAATGAGATGCTCAAAGAGAGTGTTGAGAGTTTTGTTATCAATGATGCGGTTAGGGCACAGAAAGTTTGCGAAAAGGATAGCACGGTTGACGAGATTCGAAATGAAATTATCAGAATAATGCTGACATATATGCTTGAAGAGCCAGAAAAGATTGGTTCGGCAATTCAGTATTTTCTTGTTGCAAAAAATCTTGAGAGAATCGCTGACCTTTCAACCAATATTTGTGAAGACACAATTTATATCAGTCAGGCAAGGATAATAAAACACCATTTTGAGGAAGAACAAAAAAAGTAGCCACAATCTTTATTTTCTTGTCAAATTTATTATTGTAGTTGGTTCAATTTTATTATTGAGAGGTTTTTAATCGCATCGGAAATTGCGATAAGTTTCGCATTCAAATAATACCTTTTTGCGGCGGTTACATCTCCCATTGCAAGTGCGGCATCTCCAGCGAAAATTAATGCCTTTGCTGACTCATCCCGACGATCCCCGAATTCCACACTTGCCTGAAGATAGCATTTCAATGCCCGGGAATATTCCTGCAACATCAGACAAATGTTTCCCAGTTCAACAAGAATCTCGGGTTGATGTAGCTTTTTCTTAATCAAATTGCCTAAAATATCTTTTGCCTGTTGTAAATTACCCTGTTTCTTCAATATTTCTATCCAGAGCAAATAAGCATCTTTGACGAACTTTGACTCGGGAAAATCCTTTATAAGAGTTTGCAATACGACTAGTGCCTCATCAACAAATCCAATTTTGTAATATATACCAGCAATCTCTTTTAATGCTAAATCCCTATATGTATCACAATCATTTAATAATTTTGTCAAGAAATATAGAGAAGAATCATATTTTCCCTCATTATTGTACTGTTCTGAAAGTTCTATGAGCGCATATGGGTACAAATTTTGCATATTCTTATTTGAAACTATGGTGTTTAGTGATTTTTTATAGCTCTGAACATCACCAATGATTTTATAAATCTTTATCTCTTGAGATACCGCCTCACCTAAAAGTGGTGATTCAGGATATGTCATTTGCAACCTGTAGAGCATTGCCAGTGCTGAATAATACTCCCTGTTTTCCATATGCAATTGTGCTATTCTAAACATTGTTTGGGCAGTTATACCGCCCGTTTTCGTAGAATCGCTGTATTTTTCAATAAAATTCTGTAGTGCATCAATCAGATTAGAATATTTGCCGAGGTGGTAGTTAATCTCATAGGTCCTTAATTTAATCTCTAACAATGATTCAAGCGGAAGTCCTAAACTTTCAATCTTTTGATAAACTTTTAGTGCAGAATTGTACTTTTGCTGTGCAAAATATGTATCTGCAATTCCCTTTAGAGCAAGCACCTTGAATTCGGAATTTGGATGGATTGCATTTAATTGCTGCCAGAAGTATATTGCGTTTTCATATCTATGTTTTTTGAAGTTGATTACGCCCAGCATGTATAAAACATTATGATTATGTATTGAAGATGGAAATAATTTATTGTGTTGAACTAACAATGATTCTGCTTCTTCAAAATCATATTTTGTATAGGCAGCGTATGCCTCGTAAAATAGCAGAGAATCATCGACGATTAATAGTTGCCGGCAAATAATATAAACAAAAACAAAACTATTCAAGTGGAACATCAGAAACAAAAATTTTTATGGGTTTATGAATTTTTGTATCATAGACAACTAAAATCTGATATCCCGCATAAATAGGATCTTTATAGATATGGGCAAAATATCGAAGAACCAAAAATTTATTTGTATCATCAAGCCAGGTGAATTTATATTGATAAATAAGATGCTCTTTAACATCAAAAAATTGTTTTGTGATTAAAGGCAGTAAATCAATATTCTTCTCTATTTCTCTACGATATCTTGCTACCAATTTTTCATATTTTTCAGGATGCGGCATATAAATAAGCGTTCCCCTGTAATCTCCCTTTTCTGCCCTTTCAAAATTCCCCTGCCTTATTTTATGCCAGATATCCGAACGATGACATAGTATTACAACTAAATAAACTAAAAGCAAAAAAGAAGTTCTGACATTTGATATTTGAAATTTGGAATTTAACTTCACTCTGCCCTCGGATGTTTGAATCTATAAATCTTTTTAAGTCGTTCAGTTGTAAGATGCGTATAAATCTGGACAGCAGATAGAGAAGAATGTCCAAGTAATTCCTGAACCGCACGCAAATCTGCTCCATTTTCTAATAAATGTGTGGCGAATGTATGGCGCAAAATATGGGGATTTGTCCCTGACACATCAGCGACTCTTCTCAGATATCTGTTAACTATCCTCTGCAAAGAACGGGTTGTCAACCGTCCGCCACGGTAATTTAAGAAAAGTGCAGGTGGACTTGAGGGCGTCTTGAATTCATTACGCTCTACAAGATATTTCATAATTGCCATCTTTGCAACCTTGCCTAGTGGAACGATTCTTACTTTTCTCCCTTTGCCTCTCACCTTCACCTCTTCTCTATTAAAATCTACATCTTCAAGATTCAATCCAACAAGTTCGCTTGCGCGCAAACCACAAGAATATAATACTTCCATTATTGCACGGTCGCGTTTGTTATCAATTTCAAATGCCTTTTTTATCTGCATATAAGTTAGGAACCCGGGAAGATGCTTTTTTATCTTTGGGGTTTTAATTCCAATAACTGGATTGTTGTCAATAAATCCCAAATTCTTCAATGTTTTAAAGAAAGTTTTTATCGCCGATAATCTTCTTGCTGCGGTTCGCGAATCAAAACCGTATTTTAATAAAAAAGCAATGTACTGTGAAACTCCATTTTTATCAGGTTTTTCAATCTTCTGCTCCTGTAAATAACCAAAAAATTGCTCAATATCTTTCTGGTAATTTCTCAATGTATGCTCCGAGTAATTCTTTTCTTTTTTAAGAAAATTGATGAAATCACTAATTTTCGATGTGAGATATTCAATATCCATATCCGTATTATTTTAACCTTTTTTTATTCTATGTCAAGTGGTGTCACACTGGGATTTTATCTAGTTTTGTTTAGAATATTTTGATTCCCCTAATATGTTTGCAGGAATTATGCAGGCAATAGATTGTTCATTTACTGCCATCTGCCCGGAATTTCTGTTTTACAGAACTTACATTTTCCATCTTTGATATTTATCTGCAGGACACTATAGCCCTTCCTTTCTATAATAATCTTCCTGCACTTTGGACAGAATGTGCTTTCCTCTTTTATGCCCGGAACATTACCGATGTATACAAAAAGCAAACCAACATTTTTAGCAATCTTTGCCGCTCTCTGAAGGGTTTCCAACGGTGTCGAAGGAAGATTCTGCAATTTATATTGAGGATAAAATCGTGAGAAATGAATTGGAACATCCTTTCCCAGTTCATCCCCTATCCATTCACACATTACTCTTATCATCTTTTCATCATCATTCTTTGTAGGAATTATAAGATTTGTAATCTCAAGCCAGACCCCATTCTTTTTTAATGTTTTTAATGTTTCAAGGACTGGTTGCAGGGTTCCACCGGTAATTTCCCGATAAAAATCTTCACTGAACCCCTTCAAATCAACATTTGCACCATCAAGATATTTAATCAATTCTTTCAGCGGTTCCTGATTTAAATAGCCGTTTGAATGGTAGATATTGAGCACTCCATGCTTGTGTGCGAGTCTGGCAGTATCAAGCATATACTCATAAAATATAGAAGGTTCTGTATAGGTATATGCAATCGTCGGGGTTTTGTATTGAAGTGCCAATTCCACCATCTTTTCAGGTGAAATCTCAATGTTGTCGGTCTCTTCCGGACTTGCCTGTGATATATCCCAGTTCTGGCAATTCTTACAGGTAAAATTACACCCTGCAGTAGCTAAAGAAAGTGTTGTTGTCCCAGGCAAAAAATGGAACAAGGGTTTTTTTTCGATCGGATCTATATGGACAGCACAAGGATTTGAATGAACGAGTGTATAATATTCACCATTTATGTTTTTTCTTGCACGGCAGAATCCTATATTACCATTTTTAACAGTGCAATATCTGGGACATAAAAGGCAACGGACAATTTTATTGAACAGTTTTTCATAGTATAATGCAAGCTTTGGACGAACAAATCCGGGGATAACCTTAAGTTCCTTTGCAAAAATGCCTTTTGCTATATCCTTTAAAAACAATCCACCGAGGCTGATTATACCAAGGTATTTAAGAAAACACCTCCTTGATATTGGTTCTTCAAAGAAAATCATATTAAATTATAGTTAATTTTCTCTAAAAAGTCAACTCAATTTTTTCTGAGTTCTTTACCATTTTCTATCTCTTTAATGGATTATACCACTAAATTGCAACAGTGTAAGGTTTAAAGAAAAAAAATCGAAAATGTGATTAATAGAATTAAAAAATGGTAGCGGTAGATTTATCGCACAAATGCGGTTATCTAATTCACCAGACAATTGTAAGTGGTAGAATTTACTCTGCAAGAGAAGGAACAGGACAATTAGAGACAAGATAAAAGATAGCGATAGACAGAGATGGCAATAAGAGTAAAAGAATTTTACAAGGGGTAAATAAGGGAAAACAAGAACATAAAGAAGGATAAATTGGTTAAGACTAATGGCGTTGGGACAGTATGCCTTAATCTTATGGCAAATACAGTTTAAACACTGGGTTAAAAATGCGACATTTGAGCTGGTCGTTTTTGATTTAAATTGTGCTTGCAATTTCTAAAAATATATATATAATAATCATGCAAATAAAAGGAGGCATAAATGGAAATTAAAGGCTATAATATGCCAGAGAACTTATATTATCATGAAGAGGATGCCTGGGTAAGGTTGGAGAGTGATGGCACTGTTACCATAGGTATGGATGACTTTTATCAAAAACAAGCTGGAGATACAACCTATGTTGATCTACCATTTGAAGGTGATACCATAACCCAGGGTGAGACCTGTGGGAAAATCCAGTCTTCAAAATGGGTTGGCAAATTCGTCGCACCCATTTCAGGAGAAATAATCGCTGTTAATAGTGAACTTGAAAATGACTGCAGATTGATAAACAAAGACCCTTATGGTGCAGGATGGATAATTAAGGTGAAACCTTCAAATCTGGAAGCAGAATTAAAAAACCTCGCCTACGGCCCTGAGGCACTCCAAAAATTCATTGACGACCACCTCGCAAAGGCACAAAGGGGTGGATAACCAACAAATGCCTAAACATCAAAAATTTCTAAATTGGGGGTTTAGGTATTTCGCTATTTTATTTGTGTAGGGGGATTTATGGAACTCCAGGTTCCTTATGGAAAAGACGAGAAATTAAATGTCCGAATCGCGGACAAAAATGTGCTCGCTGTAGTCTATCCAAATGAAGTGGAAAAACAGAATGAATCAGAAATTCTCCTGAAGGCTGTTGAAAACCCAATAAATTCAAAAAAATTCAAGAATTTTTTATCAGATGCCAAGGATGTGCTATTTATCGTAAATGACGGCACAAGACCAACTCCTACCGCGAAGGTACTTGATATAATTTATGACCAAATCAAGGATAAGAATATAAAATTTATTATCGCAACCGGTGTTCACCGAGCTCCTACACAGGAAGAATTTGATTTTATCTTTGGAAAATATTACAATATCTTCAAAGAACGAATTTATGTCCATGACTGCAAAAAAGATGAAGATATGGTTTATATCGGAACCTCAAAGAACGGCACAGAAATGTTTGTAAATCGCATGGGTATGGAGGCACATAAGATTGTAATCATCGGCTCGGTAGAACCACACTACTTTGGCGGATATACTGGTGGCAGGAAATCATTTTTACCAGGTATTGCCTCGCGGAAAACCATAGAACAGAATCACAAACATGCCTTAAAACTCTCTGCGCAGGCTCTGGTACTCGATGGCAATCCTGTCCACGAAGATATGATAGATGCATTAAAGACAATAGCCGATAAAGAAATATTCTCTATCCAGACCGTCCTTGATGGAGAAAGAAATTTATATGGAGTGACAAGTGGACATATTCATAACTCTTTCTACGCTGCAATTGATAAAGCAAAAGAGGTATTCTGCGTGAAAATTCCCGAAAAGGCAGATATTGTAGTAAGCATTGCACCCTATCCTATGGATATTGACCTTTATCAATCGCAGAAGGCACTGGATAATGGAAAACTCGCACTAAAAGAAGGTGGAATTTTAATAATGGTATCAAAATGTAGAACCGGTATCGGTGAACCTGCGTTTTTTGAATTACTTTCTTCCTGCAAGTCTCCACAGGATGCACTTGATAAGATTACCCAGGGTTATAAACTCGGCTATCACAAGGCATCAAAGATGGCAGAGATTGGAACCTGGGCTGAAATGTGGGGAGTTACAGATTTAGAAGATAAAGACATGGAAGCGGTCTTTATAAAGCCGTTTCATAATTTACAGGAAGCAATCGATAAAGCAATAGAGCAAAAAGGCACAAACGCAAAAGTAATATTTTTAATGGACGGTAGTATTACTGTCCCGATGGTAAGTGCTTAAATTTTTTAATTTGAAAGGAGAAAAATATGCCGTTGAGCAGGGATATAATAAAACAATTAGAAGATATTGTTGGACTTGAATATTGTAAGACCAGCAATGCAGAGATTTATGCCTATGCATTTGATGGTGGAATACATCGTCATAAACCAGATGTCGTAGTCCAGCCCCAGAATACCCAGCAAGTACAGAAGATAGTCCAGTTAGCAAATAAGTATAAAATCCCTGTTGTTCCGAGAGGGGCTGGCTCTGCCCTTTGCGGGCACAGTGTGCCTATTATGGGTGGCATTACAATCGATATGCAGAGGATGAATAAGATAAAGGATATTCGCATTGGTGATATGTTTGTGATATGTGAGCCGGGTGTGATTTGCGATAACTTCAATGCTGCAATAAAACCATATAAATATTTCATACCCGGACCTGCATCAAGCGAAGTTGCAACGATTGGTGGAATGGTGGCAATAAATGCCTCAGGTGAAAAAGCAGTAAAATATGGTGCAATAAGGGATTATGTTTTGGGTCTTGAGGTTGTCCTCCCTACAGGCGAGATAGTGAGAATGGGGACATATACAATAAAACATTCAACGGGTTATCAAATAGAGAGGCTGATGTGCGGGTCCGAAGGTATGCTCGGAATCATTACTGAGATTGTCATGAAGATTACTCCACTTCCACCAAGGATTGCAGGTTGTATCGCCGCATTTGATGACCTTGAAAAGGCTGGTCAGTGTGTCGCAAATATCATTGCCCATCCAATCATTCCATCCCAGCTTGAAATAATGTCAGCACCCTGTATCAAGGCAGTGAATAAAGCGGCTAAGATGAATCTTCCCGAGGTTGAAGGTATATTATTAATTGAAATTGATGGCAGACCCGAGACGATAAAGCAGGATGTGGAGACTGTAGCAAAGATTTGCAAAGAAACCGGTGCTGTATCTATGGAATTCACTGAAGACGAAACAAGAATCACTGAAATATGGAAGGCAAGAAAGCAGATGATTCCATCCCTCAGCATATTAAAAGAGGAATATGCAACGACGATGCTTGCTGATGATATGGCAGTTCCGGTATCAAAAATTCCAAAGGCTGTTGCCGGGATATGGGAAATCTCTCAAAAATACGATATTATAATCCCGCCCTACGGTCATGCAGGTGATGGTAATCTCCATACTAAGGTTTTGATGGTCCCCACCGATCCCAACCACTGGGAACAGGCAAAAAAAGCAGTAGCAGAAATTTATCAATTGATAAGGGATCTTGGTGGAACAACAACCGGTGAGCACGGAATTGCAATGACCAAGGCAGAAGAATTCCATAAAGAAAAGAAGGATTTGGTTCCTACTATGAAGGCAATAAAGAAGGCGCTCGATCCCAATAATATAATGAATCCCCAAAAAATGATTGACTGGGAAAAAGGTTTTATGTATGACCTGCGCTATCCGCTCGACCCGAATAGAAAACTTGAAGGGCATTTGGCAAAATGGGAAAAGGAGATGATGACCTGCACAATGTGCGGATATTGTAAGAATGTCTGTCCAACCTTTGTCAACCTGCTCTGGGATCCACCATCAGGTCGTGGTAGAATGATACTCTCATATGGTATGCTTGAAAAAGAACTCGAAATTGATGATTCTGTGGTAAATGCAATGTTTCAGTGCACGCTGTGTAGGGATTGTAATCGCAGATGTCCGAGCAAGGTAAAAGTACCCGATGTTGTGCGTGCAGCAAGGGCAGATTTAGTTGAGAGAGGATTTGCCTACCCCGCACATATTGAATTCATTGATAAAATAAAGAAGACCGGAAACATCTGGGGCGATACTGAATCAACGCCACCAATTCAGGAAGGTGAGATTCCTGTATTTGTTGGCTGCCAGTTTCTTGCCAGACCGAACAAAACTAAACAGTACCTGAAATTGTTTGAAAAACTTGGCTTAAAACCAAAAGTTGTCAAAGAAGTCTGTTGTGGTTATCCAATGGAAGCATTGGGATTTGTGAAAGACTTTGAAGAACATAAAGAAAAATTCTTAAAGGCATTCCCATTCAAAAATGCAATTACCCTCTGTCCCACCTGCACTGTATACCTGCGCGAGGCCTACAAAATAGATGCAAAACATGCGCTACAATCAATCGCTGAAAAAATGTCGGGTGCTAATATTAAAAAATTGAGTGGTAAAGTAACCTATCATGACCCATGTGATTTATCAAGAGGTGCAAAGGTTGTGAAGGAACCAAGAGAAATTATCAAGGGACTCGGATTGGAACTTGTGGAAATGAAATATAAACAGGATACATCCCGTTGCTGTGGCGGTGGTGGTGGATTACTTGTCTCAGACAATCCCCTCTCAACAAAAATCGCAGAAACAAGGATTAAAGAAGCCTTGAATACAAAGGTTGATACACTTGTGACAGCCTGTGCAACCTGCGAACAGGTATTAAAGAATGCAGCAACTGCCTTTGCAGAGAAAGGCGGCGGTAAAATCAATGTTATGGGCTTACAGGAAATGATCTGGAAGACTCTTTAACCACAAACAACGAAAAATATGATTAGGAGCCACCACCCTGGTGGCTCCTTTTTAACCGAAACCAAATATCTCTTGACTTTTTTTCAAAAATATGGATAATATTTTACTTATGAATAGAAATGATGCCCTTGATTTAATATCACAGAGACTAAAAAACAAGAATCTCATTAAACACTGCCTTGCTGCAGAAGCATGTTTAAAAGAACTCGCTCGCCATTTTGGTGAAAATGAAGATTACTGGGGTCTTGCTGGTTTATTGCATGACATTGATTACGAAGAAACTTTAAATGACCCTTCACGCCATGGAATCCTTGGGGGTGAATTCCTTGAAAAACAGGGGGTTGCACCTGAGATAGTTTATGCAATTAAGGCTCACGCAGGGCACTTAGCACCAAAATCCCGCCTGGATTGGGCATTATTTGCCACTGACCCTCTAACAGGTCTGATAGTTGCTTCAACACTTATGCACCCTGACAAAAAACTTGCCTCTCTTGATACCGATTTCGTTATGAGAAGATTTAAAGAAAAGAGATTCGCTGCTGGTGCAAACCGTGAACAGATTCTTACCTGCAAAAATCTTGGTTTTGAACTTGAACAGTTTATTGAAGTCTGTCTGCGGGGAATGAAATCCATAAGTAATGATTTAAATCTATGAGCAAAAAAACATTCACTTTTGAAAACCTAATCTCGAAATTAAAAACCTACTGGCAACAAAAGGGATGTCTGATATTTGAACCATATAATTCCGAAGTAGGCGCAGGCACATTCAATCCTGCTACATTTTTAAGAATTCTTGGCAAAAAACCCTGGAATGTCGCCTATGTTGAACCCTGTAGAAGACCAAGGGATGGAAGATATGGTGAAAATCCTAACCGTGTCCAGCAATACTATCAATTTCAGGTAATAATGAAACCTGCACCTGCAGATATACAGGAGATTTATCTGAAATCCCTGGAGGCGCTCGGTTTTAAACTTGGGGAGCACGAAGTTAAATTTGTTGAAGATGACTGGGAAAGTCCTACACTCGGTGCCTGGGGAATTGGCTGGGAGGTCTGGCTTGATGGTCTTGAGATCACTCAATTCACATACTTCCAGCAGGCTGGCGGTATTGATTTAGAAGTCATCCCGGTAGAAATCACTTATGGATTGGAAAGAATATGTATGAATATCCAGGGTGTCTCATCAATATTTGATATAAAATGGAATGAAGAAGTGACCTGGGGTGACATCTATCTGGAAAATGAAAAAGAGTTTTCAAGGTATAATTTTGAAGAATCAGATCCCCAAAGACTTTTACTATTATTCAATGAATTTGAAGCAGAATCAAAAGAACTTCTGAAAAAAGGACTGGTATTCCCAGGATATGACAATGCAATAAAATGTTCCCATATATTCAATCTCATTGAGGCAAGAGGTGCTATCAGTGTATCAGAGAGGGCAAAGATGATTGCACGGGTAAGGAATCTCACCTCAGAGGCAGCGCGATTGTATTTGGAAAAAATAGCAGGAGAAAAGAATAATGATTGACTTCCTTCTTGAAATTGGATTTGAGGAATTCCCGCCGAGCTATCTCAACAAAACTGCAACCGACCTTCGGGATAAAATAGAATCACTCTTTAAGCGAGAAAGAATTTTCTACAGGACAATGCGGAAAATTTACACAAGCAGGAGAATCGGTGTTCTTGTTCTGGGTGTGGCAAAAAAACAAAAGCCACAGACAGTAGAAATACAGGGCCCGCCCAAAAAATTTGCCTATGATGAAAATGGTAAACCAACGAAGACCCTTGAAGGGTTCCTCAATGCCCAGAATTTAAAAATGAGCGACATAAAGATTGTAAAAACGGAAAAAGGCGAATATGTATTTGCTACAAAACTTATCCCTGCAAAGGATACCGATGATATTTTATATTATGAAATCCCAAAGATAATCGCAAGCTTAGAATTTCCTAGGACAATGGTATGGAATGGAGATAAGATTAGATTTCCAAGGCCGATTAGATGGATAGTAGGATTACTTGATAGAAAACCTTTGAGATTCAAGTATGCAGGTCTTGAGGCAGAGAGATATAGTATGCCCAATTTCCATTTCTCTTTTGAACCGATTAGAATGGAAAAGCCGCGTGAATATATGAATTTTTTAAGGCATGGCGGAGTCATTGTTGACCCCAATGAAAGACGCAAGATAATAAAAACTCGGATAGATGAAAAGGCGAAAGAATTGAAAGGCGAGCCTGTTTATGATGATAATATGCTTGAGGAGACAAACTGCACTATTGAATATCCTGATGCGGTAAGCGGAACATTTGAACCAGAATTTTTAAAACTTCCTGAAGAGATACTCAAAAACACAATGCGGGCACTGGGAAATCTTATCTGGGTAAAAGGCACAAACAATTTCATCTGCATATTTAATGGCAGGAGAAAAGCAGCAGAAAATGTCGCCCAGGGGTACGCAAGGGTATTGAAATCAAGATTACAGGATGCACTCTTTTATTATCAGAATGATCTGAAACTGGGGATTGAAAAAATGCGAGAAGCAACAAAAGAAATGGTCTGGTTAGAAGGACTGGGAACAGTCTATGATAAATCAACTCGGCTTATGAAGGCAACTAAGAATTTTGAATCAATAAACGGTTTGAATTTAGAAATACTAAAAAAGGCTGCAGAACTATGTAAGGCAGACCTTTGTTCAAATATGGTTAGAGAAAAAGAATTCACTTCGTTACAGGGGATAATGGGCTATTATTATGCAAAATCTGTCGGCCAAAAAGACGCTGTTGCCATTGCAATTAAAGAACATTATCTACCTACGTTCAGTGGTGATAAAATACCGGAATCAAAGGAAGGTGCAGTTTTATCAATTATTGATAAAATTGATAACATCATTGGAGCATTCCTTTCCGGGCAGAGACCGACCGGCTCTTATGACCCGCTGGGTGTGAGAAGAAATGCCTATGGTATATTTAATATCATTGATAAACATAATCTTGACATTGAACTATTGCCTATTTTCTGGGAACACCTTAGATTATACAAAATGGACATTGAAAAAAATTTGATTAAGGATTTTCTCATCGAAAGGGCTGAAAGATATCTTGAAGAACTTGGTTATAGATATGATGAGGTTGATGCTGCGATTTATAATACAAATTTAAATATCTATGATACAAAACTCCGATGCGAGGCGTTGAAAAACTTCAGGAATAAAGAGGACTTTGTTAAACTTGTGATTGGGCAAAAAAGAGTTCGTAATATTCTAAAGAATGTTAAAAAACCCGGTGATATTGATGAAACGCTATTTGAAAAGCCTGAAGAACAAAATCTATACCAAAGAGGAAAAGAGGTTATGGAAAAGATGACGCCTCTGTTCCTAAATAAAAATTACACCGATATAATGGAATCGTTGCTTAGTCTCCGCGAAGATATTGATAAATTTTTTGATGCGGTTCTGGTTATGTGCGAAGAGAAAGTTCTCCAGCAAAATAGACTCGCACTCGTAAATTATATAAATCAATTATTCTTAAAATTCGCTGATCTATCAAGGATTGTTATAGAAGGCGAAAAGGAACAACCGAAGGCATAGACAGGAGGCAAAATAAAAGAACTTTTCAATTCCCAGATCAATAAATCGTATATTGAAAAAGAAATTCAGATTGCGGGTTGGGTATTTAAAATTAGAAATCTTGGTGGGTTGGTATTTGTTGATTTAAAGGATCGCACCGGGATATTACAACTTGTAATTGATCCCAAAAAAATTCCTACTGCGAATGAACTCAATCTCCAGGATTGCATATCAGTAAAAGGTATTGTCTGTGAAAGACCTGATAACCAGAAAAATCCTGATATACCAACCGGTGAGGTTGAATTGAACGCAATTGAACTCACAATCCTATCAAAATCAAAAATCCCACCCTTCGTTGTTGAAGAAGAACTTAAAGCAAGTGAAGAATTACGTTTAAAATACAGATATCTTGACCTCAGGCGTCTGACAATGCAGAAAATAATTATAATGCGACATCAGATCGTTAATGCAATAAGGGAATATTTGAATAATAAGGACTTTATTGAGATAGAAACACCAATTCTAACCAGAAGTATGCCTGAAGGTGCAAGAGATTATCTTGTCCCTTCCCGCCTTTACCCTGGTAAATTCTATGCCCTTGCCCAATCACCCCAGATGTATAAACAATTGTTGATGGTTGCCGGGTTTGAGAGGTACTATCAGATTGCTCGGTGTATGCGCGATGAAGACCCAAGGCATGACCGTCAGCCTGAATTTACTCAACTTGACCTTGAAATGTCATTTGTAAATGAAGAAGATATTTATACCCTTATTGAAGGATTATTCCAGTATATATTTAAAAAAGTATTGCATCAAGATTTAAAAATTCCATTTCAGAGATTTACATTTGAGCAGGCTATTACAAAATACGGCACTGATAAACCGGATATCAGTTTCGGCCTGGAGATTACCGACTTCACAGAGGATTTCAAAAAAATCAATTTCCCGCCTTTCGGCGATAAAGAAAAAATTTGCGGATTTGTAATCCCGCAGGCAAAATCAATTTCAAGGAAGATGCTTGATATTTTCAACGAAGAGGCGAAAAAGAGCGGATTGGATGGAATTTATTGGGTAAAAAATGAAGAAGGACTCAGTGGTTCTTTGTCAAAATATATTGATGAAAATCTTCTCAATAAAATTGGGCTTAATACTGGAGACCTTTTGGTAACGACTGCCGGTGATAAAAAGATTTATTATTTTCTTGGTGAGACGAGAAACCAGATAGGTGACGCCCTAAATCTTAAAGGTAAGGGTTTCCATTTTCTATGGGTCTATGATTTTCCGCTTTTTGAGAGAGATGAAAAAACAGGTAAAATAAATCCCTGCCACCACCCATTTACCCAGCCGAAACCCGAGGATTTAAAATATCTTGATAGCGAACCCTTAAGGGTCAGAGGCAGGCAGTATGACCTCGTTTTAAATGGAAATGAACTTGCATCCGGTAGTATTAGAAATCACAATAGACAGGTGCAGGAAAGAATATTTGAAGTTCTCGGTATTGATAAAGCGACTGCAGCAGCAAAGTTTGGACTTTTGCTTGAAGCACTTGATTATGGTGCACCACCCCATGGCGGAATTGCGCCTGGCATAGAAAGAATTGTGATGCTCCTAACAAATGTAAAGTCAATAAGGGATGTAATTGCATTTCCAAAGACTACCCAGGCACAAGGACTTCTTGAGAACATCCCTGATTTTGTTGAACCCGAACAACTGAAAGAACTCCATTTAAAAATTGAATAATTAATTGAACTAAATGCCCAATCTTTTTAAAACCAAGGGTATTGTGCTTCGCAACTTTCCTTTTAAAGAATCAAGCCTATTTTGCTCAATTTTTACGGAGAGATTTGGTAAACTAAAACTCATTGCCAAGGGCGCACGCAGACCAAAGAGTAAAATATGTGGAGTTCTTGAACCACTCACCCTTGCTGAGGCTATATTTTATAAAAGAGAAGCAAAAGATACCTATACATTATCGGACGCGGATGTCATTGATGATTTTTCTAAAATAAAAAATTCGGTATCGAAATTCACTGCCTGCGAAGCTATATGTGAATTCGTTGATAAAACAACCGTATTAGAAGAGCCAAACAGACAACTTTATGAAGAAATGCTTGGATTCTTTAATAAAGCATCGATGGCTGAAGATAGTATTGTCGGCTTTTGGACCTTATTAATGCTTTTTAGACTACTCAAATTTGCGGGTTGGGAACCACATTTTAGGGATTGTGTCCGATGCCATAACCCAATTTTTGATAAACCCATAATCAATTTCAGCATATCTGCAGGCGGAATAGTCTGCGAAAGGCATTTTGATGAGTCGGTGATTAAAATAGATTCCGAAGACACAAAAACCATTATAAATGCAAAAAATGGCGTTTTTCCTTATAATATAGAGACAAAAATGGTTTTGACGTTGAAAAATCTATTAGAATCCTATATTTATTATCATTCAAATGGATTAAACTTAAATACCCTGAAGTTTATAAAATATTAAATCCCTCCGGCCGCAGCCCGAGGGCCACGACCGGGAGGGGAAAGATGATCTACTTTATATGACAATCATAAACAACTTATGGTTTATTATATTTAGACTTTCAAAAAAGTCAATACCCTAAATCTCAACCACAAGCTGTCTGGGATATTGGGTAAGGTTTACAATCCGTCCTTTTTTATCTATATAAATCACATCCTCAAGCCTAATTCCGTACCCTTTATCCGGATAATATAATCCCGGCTCAATTGTAAAGACCATCCCTTTTTCAAGTCTATCCTGGTTTGTCTTTAATAATCCGAACGACGGGCTCTCATGAACATTTAATCCAAGCCCATGCCCAAGAGAATGGCAGTAGCCGACCTGGGTACGGGGATTGGATATAAATGTTGGATGATTATGCTTTTCGAAAAATTCGCAAACCTTTTTTTCAACATCCCTCGTTCTCCTCCCCACTTTAAGGCTCTCAAAAGCGATATCTTGTGCTTCTTTGACGAGCTCAAAGTCTTTTTTCACATAATCTGGTGCATAACCAAAGCAGACTGTCCTTGTAAAATCAAAATAATACCCGCCACCAATCTCCTGAGGGAAGATATCAAATACAATTGTTTTTCCAAATTTAACTGGTTCATTATCTTTGCCTGAATTGTGAGGAACACCCGCATCCCTTGCCTGGGCAATTATCAATCCCGAAGAATTGATGAAACCCGCTTTAAACAATTCATCTGAAACATACTTTTTAAAATCACGGATAAGCAATTTTTTATTCTTCTCTTTGTAAATAAAACCACTTTTTACCTTCATTCTTCTTACCCAATCAATTGCATTTGAAAATGCATTTGCAACACCATCCCGTACTCTTTTTATCCTCTCAACTTCAAAATCATCCTTTGTCATTCTTAATTCCATTATCATTGTCTTTTCCGGTTCATATAAGATATCCATCCTTTTATCAAGCCTCTTTAAGTGTCTAAGAAAATAATAACCATAACCCATTTGTGCGTTTCCATAGATTGCAATCCTGCCTTTTATCTTCAGATCTTTAAGTACGGTATATAAAAAGACTGCGTTTGCCTTTACCTTATCTTTGTACTTATTGTATATCTCGTAAACATTGTATTTGCTCAAACTTATCGTCTTCAACCCCGTCTTTAATGCTTCTTCCCGTTCAATCTCTGAATGTATAACCCAGGCTGGTGATTTATATTTTTTTATATACAAGCCCTGCACATTAACGCCATTCAAAAGATAATACATAACCGCATCATTATGCGGACTTCCAATTCCTATTATGGCACTGACCCCTTTTTCTTTCATAAAATAATCAATATCTTTTTTCATTTTTTATTATCTCCTTTTTAATCCTCTCCATTTATTACTTTATGAAAAAACTCGCAATCTTGAAAAAATTTTCAAGAACTATGCTACCGGCTGGATGTTTATCATCATATCTCTCAGGATGGAATTGAACCCCATAAATGGGTAAAATTTTATGCTTCATTGCCTCTATTGGACAGTTGGGCGACTCTCCAAGCAAAACAAATTCATAGGGAAGGCTTTTTACCATCTCTTCATGACCTTCCATCACCAAGAATTTATCAGGTAATCCTTCAAAAAGTTCATCGTGATTAACCCTTTTTACCATATAATAACCTTCAATCTTCTGTCCCATTGGAACAATATCTTCATAGAATGCTTTTGCTATCAATTGGTGTCCAAAACATATACCCAGCACAGGTTTTTCACACCTTTTTATCAGTTCAGCGACATTTGCATAGAGTTCAAAAGTTCCGATTTCTGCAAGTTTTCTCTGGGAACCCGATATAATTATTGCATTGTAAAGTCTGACATCCTCTTCAACACCTATGATTGAGGCATCTTTTATCTCCACCACATCCGTGGTTATATTGCATATCACCTTATAAAGATGCTCAATCTGAGGCGAATTTGGAAGATAACAATCAATGATCAATGTTCTCATATATCACCTCAAATAATGTATCCACCAATATATTTTCTTTTACCCTTTTTATCTCCTTACCTTTTGCAAATACAGCACCAATACCTTTTCCACAGGCAATACCAAAATCAGATTCTCTTGCCTCACCAGGACCGTTAACAACACAACCCATTACTGCAATATTCAAAGGTTTCTTTATCCCCTTCAGTCTATTTTCAACCTGACGGGCAATCTTTAATAAATCCACCTCACACCTTCCACAGGTGGGGCATACTATCAACCTTGGTCCATATTTCCTTAAATTCAAAGACTGTAGAATTTCGTATCCCGCAATGACCTCTTTTACCGGGTCATCGGCAAGTGAGACCCTTATCGTATCACCAATTTTTTTATATAAAAGAATACCTATACCAATTGCACTCCGAATACTTCCCGGTAGCAAAAGCCCTGATTCAGTAATCCCTATATGTAATGGAAAATCAAATCGGTTATGAATTGCCTCATATACTTCAATTGTCATCATCACATCAGGACATTTAGCTGAAATAACAATATCAAAAAAGTTATTTTTATAAAAAGGCTCAAGTGCATCATCTAATGTCTCAAGGATTGCATCGGGAGTTGGGTGCTTGTATTTTTTTAAAATCTTTTTTGGTAATGAACCAGAGTTTATACCTATTCTTATTGGTATTAAATTATCCGATGCCTTTTTTATTATCTCGGTTATTTTGTATTCTTCACCGATATTTCCCGGATTTATCCGAATTTTATGCACGCCTGAATCAATCGCCTTTAGTGCAAGACGATAATCAAAATGGATATCAGCAACCAATGGTATTTGAACCTGTTTTTTTATCTCTTTCAATGCACCAGCATCGTTTTGGTTAAGAACTGCAAGCCGCACAATTTCACATCCAACCTTCTGGAGTCTTTTTATTTCAAAGACTGTCTTTTTTATGTCGGAAGTTTTAGTCTTGGTCATAGACTGAACTGCAATTGGATAATCTCCACCAATATGAATATTACCAATTTTTACGACCCTTTTTTTGTCTTTCATTCCTTTTCTCGCTTTATCCTTGCACCCAGCATTCTCAACTTCTTTTCCAATTTTTCATAACCCCGGTCAAGATGGTAAATACGACGCACATAGGTCTTACCATTTGCAGCAAGTCCGGCAAGAACAAGGCAGGCTGAAGCGCGCAAATCAGATGCCATTACATAAGTTCCACTCAATTTCTTCACACCTTTTATCACTGCAGTATCACCTTCAAGGGTTATATTAGCACCCATTCTGCTCAATTCCACTGCCTGCATAAATCTGTTCTCAAAGATTGTTTCTTTAATCGTGCTCGTTCCTGATGCAAGACAGAGTAATGCCATAAATTGCGCCTGCATATCAGTTGGAAAACCCGGATATGGTGCAACAAAGATATCGGTTGGCTTTATCGGTCTATTGCCTTTTACAATAAGTTCATTATCACCAATCTGGATATCAGCACCTGTCTCTCGAAGTTTATCAATCACTGCAGTAAGATGTTCAGGGTTGCAATCCTTTATAGTAACATCCCCATTCGTTATTGCCGATGCCACAGTAAAAGTACCAGCCTCAATTCGGTCCGGAATAATGCTATATCTCACTTCAACCGGACACCAGTTTCCCCTGACGGTAATTTTATTTGTTCCCGCGCCTTGTATATTCACGCCCAATTTTTTTAAAAAATTCGCTACATCAACAACTTCTGGTTCACACGCAGCAAAATTGAGCGTTGTAACCCCTTGCGCACCGGTTGCAGCAAGCATCACATTTATAGTTGCTCCCACCGAAGTTCCCTTAGCACCCTGGAGATTTATCTCTGTTCCTTTTAAATTTTTACATTCAGCAACGATATAGCCCTGGTCAATATCCACATCACATCCCAGTAATTTTATCCCTTTGATATGCAAATCAACCGGTCTTGGACCAATCGCACAGCCGCCAGGTAATGAAACCCTTGCCCTTTTCTCACGCGCAATCAAAGAGCCAAGTACATAATAAGATGCCCTCATCTTTCTAACAATATTGTATGGTGCAATCGTGCGTTTAATTCTTGGTGTATAAATTTCAAGGACATTTTTCTTAAAGCTAATAATAGAACCAATATACTCCAAAAGTTGGATCATTGTATGCACATCCATTACATCGGGCACGTTTTCAATAACAACTCTTTTATCGGTTAGAATTGAAGCTGCGATTATTGGCAACGCCGAATTCTTCGCACCCGAAATTTTTACCACACCTGTCAATCTCTTTCCGCCCTCTATTACAAATCTATCCATGAAAAAGATTATAGTTATTTTTATAAAAATGTCAACCTTGACTTTACCGAGTTTTTAAATATACTATCACCATAAGGCGGCATAGCCAAGCAGCAAGGCGGCGGTCTGCAAAACCGCTATTCGCCGGTGCAAATCCGGCTGCCGCCTCTTAAATTGTGGATTCAAAATTAAGCACCAAATCACAAACAATAGTTAAATCTCAAGCAAAAATTTATAAATAACCAGGGTGCCAAAATTTAAGCGTCATAAAATTAGTATCAATGATATCTGTCCGAATTCTAATCCCTGATGAATCAGGCAACTACAGTTCTATAGAAATGACTGTTTAGAACAATGGGATTATTCCCAATCATTTATTGTTTCTTGCCGCTGGTTATTTTCGCCAGCAGAATCCCTATTTCAATCAGCAGTATCAAAGGGATAGCTATTAACAAGAGGGTAAACATATCACCAGTCGGTGTTATTATTGCTGCTATAACTAATACCCCGACGATAAATTCGGCACGATGCCGTGTTATTGTTTGTGCATCAACAATACCAAGCTTTATCAAAAAGAAGATAATCAGAGGTAACTGAAATAAAAAACCGCTACCAATAGCACACCAGAAAATAAATTCAAGGATTTTGTTGATATTTATTATTGGGCGGATACTCTCAGTCCCGAAAGAAAAGAAAAATTTCAGACCCAATGGTATTAAAATAAAATATGCAAAGGCAAACCCCACTAAAAATAATATTGTGCCGGACATCAAAAATGGTAAAGAGACCTGCTGTTCCTTTCGTGTCAATCCCGGACCAATAAATGCCCATATCTGATAGAGAATGAACGGAAATGCGACAAAAATTCCAGCGAATATCGCAACTTTGATATTAACTAAAAATGCCTCAGTTGGTGAGAAGAAATAAGCGGTCTCAATATTTGTCCAATCAATAATAAAGTGTAAAATTTTACGAGAGAAGAAAAAACAAATTACTGAAAAGACTAAAACAAAACCGATAGAAATTAATATTCTCTTTCTTAATTCTTCCAGATGGTCAATAAACGACGCCTGTTTTTCTTTCAGGAACACCTCAATCGCGATATTTTATAGGCAGGCGATAGATACAGTTATCAGAAACCGCGATAATATCTTCTTCAATAATTGCCACATTATTATATTTTATACGCGGGAGATTGTATATCGGATTGTAAACTTTTGTTTCCGGTTCAAAATAATTTATTCCTGCCCCAGTTGCACAATACAATGTTTTACCATCAGAATCTATATCATAAATATTGAAATAAGGTAAAAGAATTACATTTGTGTCATTATCAATCCTGGTTGAATCTTCAAAAGTTTTATATTTTATCAACTGGTTATTAACGGTAAGAAAATAAAAATTGGATTTGACTTCGCATATATCTTTTGTCCCCCAGGGCATTATCTGAAACCACTGATTAAGTATGCGGTCAAATTTATAGGTAGCAAACTCACCCCCGACAAAAATCTGCTCACCCACAGGATAAATCACATATACCGGATAACGATCAGGACCAAATTCTATCGGCTCACTTGTTTCCTGTAAGACTTTATACATACCATTATCTGTGCCAATATAAATACTGGTCCCATCAGAATTAAGTGTTAAAATACTATTATTGAAATTGGTAATTGGTATTGATACGACACCGCTTATCTTTGTAAGTTGCCTCCCAAAAGATATAATGTATTCATTGCCGATAAACAGGAAATCACCCGGTTTTTTTGAAAGTCTGAAATAACTCCAGTCTTTCTTTCCATTGATTGAAAGAGTTGAAATACCTGCTTCAGAAATAAAGAAATATTTTGTGCCGAATTTTTTTAGTCTTAATTTGTTAGTGCTTAAAGGTCCGTAAATAATGCGGTCTTTTGCCAGCGATAATGTGTTGTATCTCAATATTCCATATTTATTTGTTCCAACATAAAAATACATCCCATCTTCATAAAGGGCAGTAATTTCATACTGATAGAATGGGTTATTTGTTTCATTCAAATTATCCTGATAAAAGAATGGAGCAAGAAATCGGTAATTGTCCAATATTTTTTTATCAAAAATACTGTGCCATATTGCATTTTCAGGAAATTGTGATACAATCTCAAATTTTCCACTCTTCCGGTCAAGTGAAATCTTTTTCTCAGAAAGAATATAAACTTTATCCGATGTCAAACCGATACTTTTAACAAAATTATTAAACGGATATTCTCTTATACTTCCAAGACTTATGTTATAACTTACGACTGAATTGATGCTTGAAATCCAGAGTTCGTCATAAAACGGGTCATAGGCAACAAGACTGATATCCTGACTGAAATATACTGTCCTGATAAGTTCTAATGTATTTTTATCAAAGATTAACAGATAATTATCACTAATCGCAAAAATTTTATTCATTGATGCTGAAATTGACTTTATCCTGCCCAGTGGTGGGATAATTTCATAGTGGTCTAAAAATATGTTCTTTGGAGCAATCTCGAGCGCCTGAAGATTAATAAAAACAAATAATGAAATTATAATCAAATTTTTTTTATTCATTGCATTTCTTCTTTTTTATATTCTTTGTTAATGATATAATTAAAACTCTTTGGTATGTAATCAATCAAATCACCCGCAATGAGTGAATATTCGTTGTGTTCTTTTACAAACAGATCTGCGGAAAGCCCATGCAAAAATACACCACCGATTGATGAAGAAATGGTGGCCAAACCCTGAGCAAGTAAACCACCAATCATGCCTACAAGGACATCACCACTCCCTGCAGTTGCCAAACCCGAATTTCCAGTGGGATTGATATAAACTTCTCCCTGTGGCGATGCAATGACTGTTGGGGCTCCTTTTAAAATCAGAATCCCGCCGAATTCTTTAGCATACTTCGATGCTATATCAATCCTTTCTTCGTTTATCTCCTGGATTGACAATTTTGTTAACCTTGATAGCTCACCTGGATGCGGGGTTAAAATGAAATCGGCGCTAATTTTTTTAAATATTTTAATATCTTCACTAATGATATTCAATGCATCAGCGTCAATGATAAGCGGAATTCTTATTTGCGGAACTAAATTCTTAACAAACTTTGCAGTCTCATTGTTCGTAGTCAATCCGGGTCCTATTATTACAACATCAGTCTTATCGAGCAATGGTAATATAGTATCAATAGCCTTTACACTTATTGTTTCTTCATCCGTCTGTTTTAATGGAACTTTCACAACCTCAAGGAGCTTTGCCTCAAGGCTGTCTATAATCCCTTTAGGTGCCGCAAGTCTAACAAGACCTGCACCGGTTCTCAAGCAGGATATGGATGCCATTGCTGCTGCACCAGAAAATCCTCTTGCACCCGCAATTATCAAAACCTGTCCAAATGTTCCTTTGTTTCCCGCGGGGTCGCGAAAAGGCAGAATACGGTATATATCATCAAATTCTAAAATACGTGGAAAACCATCATCAATCAACTCATAGGGCACACCAATATCAATTAAATATATATCACCAGAGAATGCCCTGCCCGGAAAGAGATAATTGCCTCTTTTGGGCAAACACATTACCGCTGTAGCATCAGCGATAACACTGGTCTTCTCAAATCTTCCTGTATCTCCATTGATTCCTGAAGGAATATCCACAGAAAGGACAAATGCATTGGTTTCATTTATCAGTTTTATTGCTTCATAAAAAATTCCTTGTGGTTTACCTTTGAATCCTGTTCCGAATATTGCATCAACGATACAGTCATAATGGCATTCCTGAAAAATTTTTTGCAATTTATTCGTCGAACCCACTTCAACAACATCAAATTTTGCCTTTTTTAGAATCTGATAATTCAGTAAGGCATCGCCTCTAAGCTCTTCCCCCCTGCCGAGCAAGGCAACCTTCACATTGGCGCCATTGTTTTTAAGATGTCTTGCAATCACCATTCCGTCTCCACCATTATTACCCTTTCCACATACAATGAGAGCATTCAGACCTTCCAATTCAAAATATTCTTTCAGAACATCAACACATCCCTTGCCTGCATTCTCCATCAAAATCATACCCGGTATTTTCAAAGATTCCTGTGCCCAACTGTCTATCTTTTGCATTTCGGAGTTGTTGACCAGCCTCATAATTTAATTTTACAAAAAAAAATAATAAAGTCAATATAAATTTTCATTAGCGGTACTGTCAATAATTGTGTGTAAAATTTTTCAGATTTTGACATATTGGCTATC
>CAZLGA010000002.1:0-76366 GCA_964559225.1 uncultured bacterium
CCAATCACCCTACAATCTTTGCCCATAAGTACAAAGGCACTAAACTGATGAATGCCTTCAGACACTCCTGCTCAATGGTATTCTGCTCAGACTCATCAACAAGATAATCAGCGACACGCCAAAAGAAGGGGATTGCTCGTTTTTTGTAAGGTAAGGATAGGACAAAGTGAGGAGGACTCAGAGAATAAACGCCTTTATTCTTTAGAAAAAGGGGCTATGATGGTAAGGATTCATTCGGTGGATATTCGGTGGCAAACCGAGTGCCTTACTGACCTTTTTTACATCTGACTTATAAAGGCTAACCAGCGGTTCTATGATTGAAAGGCCGTATTTCTTAGGGTTGTTATCGTTGTTCTGAGAAAAAAATTGTGTTGGGATTTTATCTTACCCTTTGTTTCTTTGATAGCAGCAGTAATCGTCCCCTTAAAAAATCTATAGTGCAATGCCATTACCCACCTGTTATATAATCTCTTTTATTTGGTTTTTTATAATCTTTTTGTGTCAAAACTATTAAACCAAGATGAGTCAGAATTTATATATAGGTATTGAAGATATTGATTGAGAATGTAAAATAAATATAATTAAATATAATGAATACAAAACGATTTTTGGGTTTTTCTGGAACAATTATCTTTTTCGCTATTATTGTTTCGGTATCAATTATTTTTGTAAAAAATTTCAATTTTATTATCAATGACCCGGCGGCAGTTAGAGATGCAATACAGCGTTATGGTCTTGTTGCCTATCTTATGTATTTTTTACTTTATATTTTCCAGATTTTTTTTGCCCCGATTCCAGGACAGGTTTTGAATGTTACCTCCGGAATGTTGTTCGGGCCATTCAAAGGATTTTTAGTATCATGGCTTGCAGTATTAATCGGCGGTTACTTAGCGATGTTTGTTGGGCGTTTTTTGGGTAGAAAGATACTTTATTTATTTGCTGCAGAAAAGGCAATGCGTTTTGAACAAATGATAACTAATAAGGGTTTGCCATTAATATTATTTTTAGCAATATTCCCCAATCCTATCGGTGATGGACTTTTTTATCTGGCAGGACTAACTATGATACCTTTGAGAGTTTTGATTATTCTTATTGGACTCTGCCGCATTCCCGGGATACTCGTTTATGTAATTGCCGGAGATAGGATTATGGCAATGGGGATAAAGGGCTGGGTTATTGGTGGATTTGGATTTATGATTGCCCTGATACTTTATTTTTTGTTGAGAAAAAAAATGGAAAAGTTTTTTGAGAAATATATTAAAAATTTTAATTTAAATACATTCAACTTATAATTTTTTAACAACGAATTTTCATTATAGCCATGCAAAAATGAATTTATATCCAAACGAATGGGAAGTCAATTGTTTTGTGAAGTGTGAGAATTTGATTCCATCAGGGCTTGGACGAATTCTTCGGGCTTGAATTCAATAAGGTCTTCAATTTTTTCACCGACACCCAGATAAAGCACCGGAATTTTTAATTCTGCACATATGGGAATTATTGCTCCACCTTTTGCGGTGCCATCAAATTTGGTTAAAATCAAGCCATTGATTCCGAGTTCCCGCGTGAAAATTTTTGCCTGCTGGATTGAGTTCTGTCCCAGTGTTGCATCAATTGTCAAAAGGGAAAGAACAGAACCAGGGGGTTTTAATTTGGTAATAACCCTGTTGATTTTTTTTAATTCTTCCATAAGGTCAGTTCGGGTGTGTAATCTACCGGCAGTATCAATCAGGACTATATCAATACCTCTTGTTATTGCCTTATTTAGTCCATCATAGACGATTGCACCTGCATCCTGCCCTTTCTGCGAACGGATGATTTCAACTCCAGCCTTTTGTGCCCAGATATCAAGTTGTTCTGATGCCGCATCCCGGTATGTGTCGGCACTGACCAAAAGAACGCTGCTTTTTTTTTGATACATATAGGCCAGTTTTGCTACGGTCGTTGTCTTGCCGGAACCGTTAACACCACAGATGAGGATGATCAAAGGTCTTGTCTGATTTAAATCGGGTGGTTTGATATTGATTAGTTTTAATATTTCTTCTTTTAATCTTGCCCGGTCATAATTGATTTTTTCAAGCAAGACACCTGTATATTTTACTCCAACATCAGATTCAAGTAGAATTTGTTCCAAGTTAGATATATTGGCTGTTTCTATTCTACTAAAGATACCGGTCAGTTTTCCAAGAAGTCTGTTGAGACGGGATAAGGGCATAAATTTCTGATTATTCTTCGAGTACTTCTACTGGTTCCAAATCTTCAAGGCGGGTTGAAATAATTTTACTCTTGCCTGGTTTTTCCATCGTAAGTCCATATATGTAATCGGCATATTCCATCGTAGTTCGGTTATGGGTGATGATAACTACCTGGGTATGTTGTGCTAATTCACGCAAAAACTTATTGAATCTTACAACATTGACATCATCTAACGGTGCGTCAATTTCATCAAGGATACAGAAAGGAGCAGGTTTTACAAGATAGAAAGCGAGTAAAAGGCTGACTGCAAGAAGCGTTCTTTCGCCTCCAGAAAGCTGGTTGATCCTTTTTATCCTTTTGCCTTTCATTCGTACAACGATGTCAACATCGGAAGTTAATGGATTTGTTGGATCAGTCAGAATAAGGTCAGCCTCTCCACCCTCAAAGAATTTTGCGAAGACTTCATTAAATTTTTCTTTCACTTCTCTAAATGTATCAATGAATCTTTCTTTTGCTCTGGCATCAAGTTCGGCAATGGATTTTAAAAGGTTTTGCCTTGCAGTAATTATATCATTACGTTGATTTAAAAATTCATCAAGTCTTTTCTTCTCCTGTTCATATGCACTGAGACTTAATGGATTTATTTCACCAAGCCGTGCCATTCGTTCTTTGACTTCACTTAATTTCTGTTCGGGTTCAGGAATATCTTCTAATATATATTCTTCTAAATCAGTTTGAAAATCTTCTTTTGCCTTTTTATTAAGTTCTTCTTTTTTGTGATTCAACTCAAAGAGTTTAAAATTCACCTGCATTATTGAATTCTGAATTTCATCTTGTTGTCTTTGTAATTGAGTTATTTCGTCGTAGATTGAATCAAGATTTTTTGCTATTTCCTGAATGGTTTGTTCAGGAATCTGGTTTTCCAAATTTGCGCGTTTTGTTTTCTTCTCTTGTATGGATTGTTTTAAATCTTTTACTTTCTGTTCAATGGATGCAAGTTTGTCGCTTGGCGATAGTTTGCTTATTTCTTCTATTTCATTTGTCAAATTTATAATTTCAGATTGGATTTCGCTTAAATTATTCTCCGTTACAGATTTAAGTTCGTTTAATATTCCAATTTTAAGGATAATTTGATTTAAATCTTTATTCTGGAGTTCAATTTTTCTCTCCAGATTATCAAGTATACTCTTTAGTTCTTCAGATTCGGCTTGAATTTTAATAAGTCTATTCTCATTTTCAACAATTTGATTTTTAAATTCATTGCTATTTTTGCTCGCTTCTTCAATCTCTGTCAGCAGTTTATTTATCTCATTATCAATTTCTTCAATATCTTTATTTAAATTATTCACCTGATTTTTTAATGTATTTACCTGCATTGAAAATTCAGATTTATTGATATTCAAAGAAAAAAGCTTTTCCTTATTTTGCTCAAGAACGATTTTTGTTTGGGTTAATTGTTCAAAGAGTTTCTTTTTTTCGTCATTCATAAACACAATTTCATTCTGAAGGGATGCTGCTTTTGATTGATATTCACTTAATTTTTGATTTATCTGGAAATACCCCAATTCACCTTTTTGAATTAAAACAGCATTATGACTGAATAAACAGCCATCAGGAGTTATAAAGCCGAAACCCGGAAAATTTTTTGAGTATATTAAAGATTCTTCAAATCCATCGGTTAAAAAATATTTGCCTAAAAATTCAGAAAAAATTTCTTGATTTGACTTTATTTCAACGAGTTCAGTTAGAGATTTCAAGTTCTTTAATTCATCGGGAACTTCCTGTGTTATCTTTTTATTATTAAACACAAATCCATATCTACCTTCAGGAAGATTATTGACATCATTAGGCGAAATGCCATTCACTATAAAAAAGTTTAAAGTGTCGTATAGACAGAGGTCAACAATCTGTTCATAACCAGGACGAACACTTATAAAATCACGGAACATACCAACAAATCTTTCTTTAAATTGTTGTTTAATGGTTTTTATATTTTCAACCTTACCCAGTCTGTTTTGCAGAGTATCAATAAGCAAACGACAATCGTTTAGTTCTACCTGGCGTTTAACGATTTCCTCTTCAATTTCTTCTATCTTGGCTTCAATGTCTAAGATTGCCTTCTGCTGTTCAAAAATAAATTGCCCTATATTGTTCTGGTCTTTGATTATTGTATTTAATTTTTGTTCATAATCAGCCTGTTCTTTTGATTTGACTGACAAATCAGATATTAATTCTTCTTTTTCTTTGTTTAATTGAATGAGGATATTTTCTTTATTGGTTTTGCTTATCTCTACACGGGCAAGGTCATTTTTTAATAACTGGATTTTGAGCATAATGCCATCGATTATCTTTTGTTTTTCTTCTATAGTTCTGGTGATTTCAATAAAATCATTAGAAAGTTTCTCAAGTTTATTTTGTTCCGTTAAAAGTTTTTCATTCCAAGCTGTAATCTCACTATTTACTTCATTTATTTTTTTTTCGTTTTCAATAATTTTATTGTTAAGATTCTTTAGATATTCTTGCTTTTCTTTAAGTGACGCAGTCTTTCTCTCATATTCAATACTGAATTGTTTTGTTTCATTTTCAAGATTGTTTAATTCTTGCTGGAGATAATCAATTTCATTATTTAGATTGGTTATTTCAATTACTATATCCTTCTTTTTTGTTTCCAGGGCTGAAAATTCAATTTTTAATTTCTGACGTTCTTCATCAAGATAATTCAATTTGATAAGAAGATTCTGTTTCTGCTGATTTAAGTTATGTAGCGAAGCTTCCACTTCTTTTAATTCATTAATAGTCTTTTCATAATCAGATTTAGTTATGATAAGCGACAATTTTTTATATTCTTCTTTTAAATCCTGATATAACTGTGTCTGTCGTGCCTGCCTTTTTAGACTGCGAACTGTCCTTTCCATCTCGCCAATCACATCCTCAAGACGCAAAAGGTCCTGTTCAGTTTGTTCCAATCTTCTCTGTGTTTGTTCCCTACGTTCCTGATATTTCAGTATTCCTGAAACATCGTCAAACATCTCTTTTGTGTCGCCACTGATAATTCTTTCAATCTCAGAGAGTTCCAAAAACGAATAGGTAAGGGTCCCTGAATTAAGAAATAATGCCTGTATATCCTGGAGTCTACATTTTACGCGATTCAAATAAAATTCACTTTCTCCGTCTCTATAAAATCTTCTTTTTATCTCAAACTCGCTTCCAAATTGAGGAAAAAAATCTTCATTTTCTATCGTTACTGTTACTTCGGCAAAATTTGAATCGCTCTGTCCGTCAGCAGAAATATGAATGAGGTCTTCATTCTTTTCACAGCGTAGTGCTTTCATACTTTGTTCACCAAATACCCATCTTAAAGCATCAAAAATATTTGATTTACCACTACCATTGGGCCCAACAAAGGCAGTAATTCCTGGATTTAGCAAAAATTTTGTTTCTTCCTGAAATGACTTGAAGCCATAAAGTTTGATTTCTTTAATTTTCATTTTTGAAGAATTTTTTTATTAGTCTTCTGTAACAAGATATATTACCCTTTCAAGCAGGGGATGATATTCACTCCAGTCGCTAAAAGTTCCTTTGTTCTTTTTTATTTCATCACGCATCATTTCAAGTTTTGAGTCAAGATTATCTATAAAATGTAGCACAAGGGCTTCGGGAAAAACAGGTAGAATAGGTGAGCCATATTTAAGTTCACCGTGGTGCGAAATAATCATATGTAATAATTTCAGTTTTAATTCGTTGGGAAAATTATCAATCTCTTTAGTCTTTTCTGAAATTATATCATAACCGATAACGATATGCCCCAGCATCCGTCCTTCTTTACTGTGGTCAATTTTTTTATTGTAGGTATATTCGTAAATCTTTCCAATATCGTGGAGAAAACTTCCAGCAATGAGCAGGTCATGATTGAGAAAGCCAAATATTTCGCATGTCTTGATTCCTAAATTCATCACATTGCGTGTGTGAACAGCAAGTCCGCCGATACGGGCATGGTGAGCCTTCTTTGCTGCTGGTGCCTTTCTGAATTTTTCCATAAATTTAGAATCATTGAGAAATAGAGCGATTAGGTTTTTTAAAAACTGGTTGGTTAGTTTATTTAACATTTCCTTTATTTCATTTATTACTTTTTCAATATCTTCTTCAACAACATTGAGAAAATCCTCGGCTTGAATTTCATCTTCAGGGACGCGGGCAATAGAATTTACTACTATTTGCAGCCTTTCATTGTATTCGTTAACATTACCGGTGATAAATACAAAATCACCCGATGATATATTCGTAAAGTCATCGCTGATGTTATCCCAGGCAATCCCTTCAATGGTCCCGGTGCGATCACTGAGTTCTATCTGCGTAAAAAAACCACCATCCTTTTTTTCCCGTAGTATTTTTTTGGTAAGTAGAAATTTATCTTTTACAAGCTGTCCAGGTTTTAATTCATTAATATATTGACTTTTCATAAAATTTGGTTATTCCTATCGACTTTAAGTTTTTTTGTCCGTTATGCAGGGGTCTCAAGGTGCAAAATTTTCTTTTTGATTAAATCAAGCTTCTCGCGGAGTCTTGCCTCTTCCTTTTTCTCTGCCTCAAGGGCATTCATTATTTCTTCTCTTTTTTGTGTCAGAAGATTGATTTCATTGTTTAATCTATTTTCCTCCATCTTTAAGACTTCAAGTTTTTTCAATAATTCGGTCTCAGTTTCCCTAAGTTTGTCAACTGATTGAACTACTGGGCTTGATTCAAATTCCTTTTTTCTTGCTTGATATTCTGTTTCAAGTGTTTTTATCCTGTTTTCGCCTTGAGCAATCTTTTTATTTATTTCTTCAAGAGATTTTTGTGCTTCGGCTTGCTGTTTTTTCAGTTCTTCAATTTTAGGGAGAAAGACTTCTTCCTGTCGTAGATTTATATCCTCAACGAGATGTGATTCAAGTCCTGAGGCCAAAGAAAACATAAGGACAAAGGTGATAATCGCCATGGCAATACCAACAACAAGGATTATTGGATTTGGCGAAGTTGCTACTTTTATTCCAGGAACTTTGGGCTTTAACTGTAAATAGAGTGTTCCGATTGGCGTAGTACCTAAATTAATACTGAATCCACCCTCATAAACGCCTGATTTTTCCACTATTTTACTTGAACTACCAGGATTAAAAGGAGCATAATCGGTTCCCAGTAAATTTGCATTGGAAGAAGCAATGATTTTATTTTTGCTGTCGGTGAAGTTTACGCTTAAAATCTCAGGATCATCCTGTTTTAGGGTTACAATGATTTCTGATAATTTTGCCTCATCTTTCTCAATCATTGCATCCTGGACAAATGTTGAGTGAGCAATAAAATTGCCAAGATTGGTAATTCTTTTATTTATCAGTTCTGTTACTGCCTCCCCACCATTTGCCGGTTTCTGTCCAAAGAATTTAGGACTTAAATAAAAGAAAACCGACAGAATGATTATTAGGATGGCGGGTACGATACCGAATGTTATACGCGACATTTTAACCTCCTATCCTTATTGTTAATCTATGTGCCTGTCCCAGATTGAAATATGGGGTGTATGAGTAATTGACATTTATTTTATTCTTTTTTACCCCAAACCCCAGGGTAATTCCGGCAAGAAAATCAAGTCCTGTATTAGCTTTGACCTGAGACAAAAGGCTGTTATATGAGATACGGAATGTTAATAATTTTGTGAAATTATATCCACCACCAATTCTAAAGCCTAAATTAATCATAGCGGATTTAACAATATCAAGCCCCAGCCAACCCTGATTAAATTTGTTATTTACACCTAAATTTACTTCGTAAGGTAATAACTCTTTTTCACTAATAAATGGCTTTACACCCATTCCGAGATTTTTTACTGCAAGACCGAGATTGATATTTTCATGGGGTAAAAAATATAGCCCTCCAATATCAATTCCAAGACCTAATGAATATAATGTATCAATAAGTTCATATACAAGTTTTCCTGAAGCACCAAAATGAATATTGCTAATTGTAAAACCCTTACCGACATTTAAATCAATAAAATTTGTGCTGAAATCTCCGAATTCCTGTCCAAACGCATCGGTTTTTTTCATTTTACCACTGTAAAAATATCTAATACCTGCACCGAATACATTGCTTTCGTAATCAATATGACCAAAATGTGTCCCTCCAATATAATTCAGGTAAGAAAATGAATAGCTCGTTCCTGTATTCAATATAATTCCTGCTGGATTATAATGAATGTTATGTCCGTCACCAAAAAAGGCATAACCCATTCCCACTCTTTCTGCAACCGGGTCAACAAGCATATATTCAAATCCAGTATTCGCAATAACCAAAAATAATATCATTTTGCCCCCAGTATATCAATTATATTGAAAAATAAATAAATGTCAACAACTATTTTGTCTAAATTCTGTGACTGGATTATTTCCTTTGTGCCGTATAAGGAGCGAGTAGTTCTTACAGTCTTAAAAGTCAGTATATTCGTATGGTTACAGAAAATGATCTATTCCTGTACCATTTCTTTGATTATGTTTTTAAATTTGTTTGCTTCGTCTTTACCAATCCATTCAAGACGAACCCGGTTTCTTGAAATACCTAAAAGACTAACAGTTTCTTTCAATATATATTCTCTGATTCTCGCTCTGAAATTACCTTTTACATAATGGCACGCATCAGGATAACAACCACCGACAAGTACCCCTTTTGCACCCAGATTTAATGCCTGAATTATATGGTTGGGTTCAACTGCACCACTGCAAGGGGTTCTGAGTATTTTGATATTTTCAGGATACTGAAGTTTAGTATATGCTGCGGTCTCTGTTGCATTATATGCAGACCATTTGCATAGTAAAGCGATTATATCACCGGGTTTTGTGCTTGTTTTGATCCAATCAAAAATTTCCTGGGCAGTAAATTTCTCAAGCCTGCTTGCTGCTGCGGGACAGGCACTGGCACATATCCCGCACCCCATACATAAATCAGCCCGAATTTTTATTTTATCATTTTCAGTTGTGATTGCATCATATGGACAGGTGCTGATACAGGTTTTACAAATACTACAATAGTCTTCATTTACATAGGCAATGGGTTGATTGGATTCAATAATATCCTTTTGTAATAGGCTAATTATTGAGAATGCAGACTTTCTTGAATCAATGATTGTTTCGGCAACACCCGCTGGAAAACTTGCCGAACCCGTTATGAATATTCCCCTAGGCATTTCAATATTTCCGAGTTTTCCACTTTCAAAGAGAACCGGGAAATTTCCACCAGTATTTATACCAAGTTTATCAAATATCTCTTTGTCTGGAACAAAACCACCGCTCAGAACAACGGAATCAGCATCAATTTCAAGGAGTTCATTTGTATAAAGGTCTTCTACTTTTACTGAAAGGATTCCGTCTCGGTTTGTAACTTCAGACGGTTTTCCCTTAATAAATGTCACACCGCGTTCACGCAATGTGGTATAAAAATATTCAAAATTTCCGTAACTGCGCATATCCATGGCACAAACAAATACTTGGGCATCCGGATAGCGATCCACAACAAGTTTTGCTTCTTTTAATGCCAGAAAACAGCAAATCCTTGAACAATAAGGTAGATGACTATTGTCGCGCGAACCTGCACAGCAAATGAACACAACTTTGCGAGGAACTAAAGAACCATCAGCAATTTTTCGTTCAAACTCCAGAACATTCATTACATTCGGATACCTGCCATATCCGTATTCTTCAATTTTCTTCAAATCATAGAATTTTAAACCAGTTGCCACCGCGATCGCTCCTACATCTATCTCTACTATTTTTTCTTTTGCATTGATATCTATTTTCTTAGGACATACTTTTACACATTCCCCACATTTATTGCAAGCATTAAAATCAATGGCATAAACATAAGGATATGTGTTTGTAGTATAGATTGCCTTGCGTATTCTACCATCATCCTGGACACTTATCGGACATACGGATACACAGAGACCACAGCTATTACAATCAATCACACCGCGTGGTTTGTTCTTTAACTGAATCCGGTAGTCTCCTAATGCACCTTTTATTTCTGTAATTTCACTATTTGTGAAAATTTCAATATTATTATTTTTTACAATACTTGAAATCAATGGCAGGACAGTGTGACTCCAGGGTGTGCCCTCGGGATAGAGTCTATCAAGTTTTGAAACCGTGCCGCCTAAAAATGGCTCTTTTTCAATGAGATAAGTTTTTATGCCTGTTTTTATTAGTGCCTTTGCCAGATCCAGTCCGGCTACGCCAGAACCAATTACTGCAGCTGATTTTGATTTAATTGCGTAGGTTTTTTTCTTAAGCGCTGGTCCTGACTTTGATTTCTCAATCGCTGCTCTAAGCAATAACTGCGCCTTAGATTTAGAATGTTTCATCAAAAATATATGGTCTTTGAGATTTACAAATTCGATATCTGCATCAGGAAATAATCCTTCCATTAAAGAAGGTGAACAACCTCCAATTACTACCTTTTCGTCAGAACCAATCTTTAATTCCTGTTTACACAGGTCATCATACCATTCAATTTTTACTTCTGGACCAAAATCTAAATTTGGTAGATCAATTAATCCATTACAACGGCAAAGAATTAGTCTCATTTTACACTCCCTTTATAATTTAGAGATAATAGCGTCGGGTTTTATACGATTAAATTTCAAACCACAAGCATCCGGGGCTAACCCCAGTCCAAGTCCCAATAGTTGTGGGTAATACAATACTGGCAGATTATATGTAGTATTGAATTTTGTTTCTACTTTTCGTTGGTTATCTTCGTACATTACAGTGCAGAATGGACATATTGAAATCATCGCGTCAGCACTATTATTTTTAGCTATGGTGAGTTTTTGGTTCGCCATCTTCACTGCGAGTTCTTCATCAACCCCCAATACCGAGCCACCACAACATAATTTCCTTTCTTGATAATCTATAATTATCGCACCGGTTAAACCAACAAGTTCATCAAGGGTATGAGGATGTTCAACATTATCAAATGAATGTAAGTAAGAAGGTCTGAGATAATGGCAACCATAATGAGATATTATCCTCAAATTTCTCAGGGGTTTTTTAATTTCCTTCTTTAAATTTTCTACACCAACATCTTCGTATAACATACGAACAAAATGACGGACCTTTATCTCATTGGGGTAGGTAAATCCGAGTTCTGTATATTTATTACGAAATTCGCCATCTTTTAACTTTAGTTGGGCATCAGAAAGCATAGCGGTACAGGAATTGCAGAGCGTTATAATATCAAGATTTAAATTGCTTGCCAGACCTACATTACGTGCTGCCATCAGTAAGGAAGTTTCAGCATCGAGTGCTTTTAAAGGGAATCCGCAACAGGAACCTTCTTTTAGGTCAACGAATTCAATACCGAGTTCTTTTGCTACATTTCGAACTGCGAGTTCATAATGTTGTGCCCGAACCGGCACTGTGCATCCAAGAAATAAAGCATATCTTTTCATTTTGCTATCCTCTCAAAGATTTTGGTTGATGCAAAGATTCTTGAAACATCAGGAATTTTTTTAGCGATTTCAGGAAGTCCCATTCTTTGTCTCTTCCTTAGATCGAAGTCTTCAAGTTCATAAAGTCTGCCTGAGTTGTTGAGTAAATTGAGTTGTACTTTCAAACCCTCAGGACAATATCCTTGTTTCACCGCATAATTCTTTATAGCATTAATAACTTCTGCAACACGAATACCCTGTGGACATCTTTCAGTGCAGGCATGGCAATGGGCACAGAGCCATAAGAATGGGGAAGAAAGAACTTCGGTTTTCATTCCCAACAAAGTGAGCCTGATTATCTTTCTCGGATTATACCGTTCATCCAGATACCGCACCGGACAACTTGCAGAACAATCACTGCAGCCAAAACATTTTAGTAAACCTTCGCCACCTTCGCTTTTGATAATTTTCCATTTAAAACTGATATCAGCATTTCTTAAATCAATCATATTGCCTCCATCGGTGGTGAAATTATATATATTGGAGACAAAAAATCAAGGGGATGATAATGGGTATTGATTTCTTTCATTGGTTGTGTATAATTTTTAATCACTATGAGGAGATACAGAATCTTGATTGTGGATGATGAAGCAATTGTTAGAGACGCACTGAGTGAATGGCTTGATAATTTAGGGTATGATACTAAAGCAGTTGATGATGGCGCAAAGGCAGTTGAACAAATTGAGCTGAATGAATGGGACGTTGTACTTGTGGATTTGAAGATGCCGAAGATGGATGGGATTGAGACATTACGCAGGATACATAAAATAAAACCCGATTTGTCGGTAATCATAATAACCGGACATGGGAGTGTTGACAGCGCGGTTATGGCGATGAAAGAAGGCGCTGCAGATTATGTTATGAAACCTTTCAATCCTGAAGAAATAAATATCATTCTTAAGAAATTGCTTGAACATCAAGAAGTCATTAAAGAGAACATAATTTTACGCAAGGAACTCGAAAAAAGATTCAAATTAGAAGATTTGATAGGGAAGAGCCCGAAAATGCAAAGAATCTTTGACTTGATAAAGACCGTAGCAACAACAAAGTCGACCATTCTGATCAGAGGGGAGAGTGGAACTGGTAAAGAACTTGTTGCAAGGGCAATCCATAATTTGAGTCCTCGCAATAAAGGTCCTTTTATCGCAACTGCCTGTGGTGCGATACCTGAGACTCTTCTTGAAGCAGAACTTTTTGGTTATGAAAAAGGTGCATTCACCGGTGCCTTGAGCCAGCACAAAGGGAGAATAGAGATGGCTGACCAGGGAACGCTTTTTCTTGATGAAATTGGTGACATCAGTCCTAAAACCCAGGTTGATCTTTTAAGATTCTTGCAGGAGCGTGAGTTTCGCAGATTAGGTGGAAAAGAGCTTATCAAAGTAGATACGAGGGTGATTGCTGCGACTAACAAGAATCTTGAAGAAATGATAAGAAAAGGGACTTTTCGTGAGGATCTGTATTATCGATTGAATGTTATTACGATTGAAATTCCCCCATTACGTGAGAGAAAAGAAGATATACCACTTCTTATAGAGCATTTTTTGAGAAAATTTAGCGTTGAAAATAGAAAGGATATTTCAAGAGTCAGTCTTGATGCGATGGAACTATTGATAGCTTATGACTGGCCGGGTAATGTTCGTGAATTGGAGAATATAATTGAACATGCCGTCGTTGTGTCAAAAGCAAAGGAGATTGGGAAAAAGGACCTGCCAAGGAATTTGACTGATAAGTTCTCGGTCCCACAACTCGCCACTAAAGATCTCCGTCTTAACGCTGTTGAAAAAGAGCATATCCTGAATGTTCTTAAAATCTGTGATTGGAATATTAAGAAAGCAGCCCAAGTATTGGACATAAATCGCGTTACATTGTATAATAAAATGGAAAAGTATGGGTTGAAAAAGGGGTAGTAAAATTCATTCATATTTTAAGGGCGCGAAGTCCCCTGGCTGAAAATGATTAGAAATCATTTAACCATTCAACCTTACTGGCAATTGTTTTAATTAACATCTGGGATTTGGCAGAGATTTTTAGATTCCTTGACTTCGCAGTCGGTTTTGATATAATTTGAAACGGAGATTTCTCAATGGCACTGTTTCAATTTAGCTCTCTAAGAACTAAACTTGCACTAAGTTACATAGTCGCTGTTGGTTTCGTTGGCATTTTGTGTGCGATGATTGGTATCGTCACCATCAATCAGGGCATTATCAATCAGGCACAGGATCGAGTGAGCGCGGATTTGAATGCAGCAGGTTATATATATAACCAGATTGCGTTACAAGTTTTGAATACCTGCAGATTTACTGCTTCAAGATTTTTTTTGAAGGAAGCGTTGGTAAGAAATGACCGGAAAATAATCGCTACTGAATTCCGCCGAATACTAAACACAGAAAAAATCGATTTTCTTTCCGTCATTAATACAAAGTGTATCGTTGTGGCCCGGGGCTCAACTTCGGACCGATCAAATGATACTGTTAATAATCGGCTAATTGAGCATGCAATAAAAACAAAGACTCCTGTCAGTGCTACAGAAATATTAACTGCTGAAGAATTATATAAAGAGAATCCTCTGCTAAAACAAAAGGCAGAAATCAGGATTTTGCCGACCACCCGTGCTAAGTTCCAGCGCACAGGTGTTGAGACTTCAGGATTGGTGATCATCGGTGCTGCGCCAATTCTTGATGAAAATGAAAACGTGATCGGAGTTGTGTATGCCGGTAAGTTGATAAACAATAATTTTGAAATTGTCGACCGTATAAAAAATACTGTCTTTATGAGTGAACAGTATAAGGGAAAGGATATTGGAACATCAACCATATTTATGAGAGATTTAAGGGTTTCCACAAATGTGACAAATATTGATGGCTCAAGGGCAATAGGGACATTAATATCAAAGGAAGTATATGATGCAGTACTTGAAAAAGGTCAGACCTGGCTCGCTCGGGCATTTGTAGTGAAGGACTGGTACATTACTGCCTATAGACCCATAAAAAATTTTGCCGGGGAGACAATAGGTGTTCTTTATGTTGGAATATTGGAAAAAAAATATACTGATATGCGGAATCAGGTCATTTTGTTTTTTGTCGGTCTCACAATCATTGCAATGCTTGCAGTGACTGGATTCTCGTATCTGCTTTCCGGTGCAATCACAAAATCACTTGGAGAGATTGCTTGTGCAGCACGAGAAATTGGAAAGGGGAATTTCCCAGAGAAGATAAACATCACAACTAAAGATGAGATAGCAGATTTAGCAAAGGCGTTCCAGTATATGATAGATTCAATAAAGAGACGCGATGAAGAGCTGAAAAGATATGCACAGCAGACCATCGCTGAAGCAGAAAGACTGGCGATAATTGGACAACTTGCTGCCGGAGTTGCCCACGAGATAAACAATCCTTTGACAGGTATCTTACTGTATTGTGACTTAATGTTGAAAAATCTTTCTGATGATCACCCTCATAAGAAGCATCTTCTGCGCATAAACAATGAAGCTCAGCGCTGTAAAATGATAGTCAAGGGTCTGCTTGATTATGCCAGAGAGAAGAAGCTTGAGATAAAGAAAGCATCAATAAATGAATTAGTTGAATCAACATTGAGCCTGTTGAAAACGCAGCCAATCTTTCTTAATATAAACACAAAGATTGAACTTGATGGGAATATCCCTCAAATAAATATGGACCCCGGGCAAATCCAGCAGGTATTGATAAATATTATAATGAATGCGGTTGAGGCGATGGAAGGAAAAGGCGATTTGATAATAAAAACAGAGTTTTCTGAGGATAAGAGCTTTGTCCTCATATCTATATCTGATACTGGTCCGGGAGTAAAACCCGAGTTTATGAAGAAAATCTTTGAACCGTTCTTTACAACCAAAGAAGCACGTCAGGGAGTTGGACTTGGACTTTCAATAAGCAAGAGAATAATTGAGGACCACAAAGGAACTATTGAGATTGTTAGTGAGCAGGGCAAAGGCGCCACATTTAAGATAAGGTTACCAATTTGAATACTTCATTCAAAAGTCAATAAATATATGTTTAAGAATTAAACAAAAAACCATTGAGATTTGGAAATAAACAATCGTGTTTAAATAATATACAACAAGTCTTTCATTAGATTGCCTGGTTTCACCAAAAACTCACAAAATTTCATAAAATATTTGTTGTCCTCTGGCATGAATTTTGCATTTAGAATTAGTGATGAAATGTCCATACCTTGAAGAGATTGTTGTAAACTATTGTGCAGTAGCCCCGGTGAGAAAGATGATTCCCAAAGGAAAGCACAAGGAGCTTTCAAAGTGTGAGCAAGGATATTTTGATTGTCCTGTTTATCAAAATTACCTCATGAAGAAGAAACAGGAACGACGTAATGGCGATGGAAGGAAAGAGAAATGAAGCCGACGATTCCCAAGATACTGGTGATTGATGATGAACCGACCATTTGCGATGCCTGTTATCAAATTCTCGCTGATAGGAACTACTCGGTGGAGGTCGCCAACAATGGTTTAGAGGGACTTAAGAAATTTGAAGATTTTGACCCTGATATTGTGTTTATTGACCTGAAGATGCCTGGATTGAGTGGTGTTGATGTGCTAAGGGTAATTGTGGAAAAGAAAACAAATTCAATTCCAATTGTGATTACTGGTTATGCCTCTATTGAAACTGCAGTGGAATCAATGAAGAATGGTGCGTTTGACTTTCTCCCGAAACCATTCACTGCCGAGGAACTCATTGTGATTACTGAACGAGCAATTGCAGAAAAACGGATTCTTGATGAGAAGGAAAAGATTGAAAAAGAGAAGGAGATGATGCGACAGAATTTTATCTCACTCGTTTCCCATGAATTACGAACTCCGTTGGTTGCGGTAATGCAGTATCTTGAGGTCCTTTTGGGCGGAATGGCAGGTCTGGTAACAGAGCAGCAGAAGAACATTCTTGATAGGATGAAGATACGGCTGAATGAGCTTCTAAATCTAATCAACCGCTGGTTGAAACTCGCTCGGATGGAAGAACTCAGTGTCAGGGAATCTTTTCAAAAATTTGAACTTGGGGATATCATTGAAGAGGCAATTGAGCTATTAAAGCCTCTTGCCGATGAAAAGGAGATAAAGATAGAAAAGAAGACAATTAGTGAATCAACAAGAGTATTTGGTGACAGGGATTTAATCAAGGAAGTTTTTGTTAACATAATCACGAATAGCATAAAATACAATAAGGAGCAAGGATCGGTTTTCATTGATTGCCGGCGAAACGGTAGTTGTGTTGCAGTTGATATTACTGATACAGGAATGGGTATTTCTGAAAACGAACTCAGTAAACTTGGTGAGGAATTTTACCGAGTTAAGCGTGAAGGTATTGCCAGCGGTTCAGGACTTGGTCTGGCAATTGTGAAGAAAATACTTGATATTCACAATGGAAGAATTGAAATGAAGAGCAAACTGAACGAGGGGAGCACATTTTCAGTTTATTTGCCTCTTGCCTTTGATGAGGGTGAGAGCAGAAAAAGGAGTGAGTTATGAAAAAATCAAAGATTTTGTTCATTGATGATGATAAGGACTTTACTGAAGCGAACAAAATAATACTTGATAACGCGGGATATGATGTTATTACTGCTCAGGATGGTAAGACTGGAATGCAGAAGGCGATGAATGAGAAGCCCGATTTGATTATTCTTGATGTCATTCTGCCCGATATAAATGGGTTCTCATTGTGCCGGGAAATAAAAGAGGATATGAACTTACAGGGTATCCCGGTAATACTTTTTACTGCTATTGGTGGAAAACCAGGTGCTTATCCTGAGAATATTGGAATACAGCACAAGGCAGATGCATATATTGAAAAACCTGCAAGTCCTCAAATTCTCTTAGAGAAAGTTAGTTTTCTCCTTACCACTGCTGCGCCCAGACAAAAAATTGAAGGTGCGAAGCCTAAAATTCTGCTTGTTGATGATGACCCAGATTTTCTTGAGGCAACAAAGCAAATCTTACAGGCAAATCGTTTTGAGGTGATCACTGCTAAGGATGGTGAAGAAGGTATTCAAAAGGCAAAGATTGAGAATCCTGACTTAATATTTCTTGATGTGATTATGCCTGGCAAGGATGGTTATACGGTATGCTATGAACTGAGAAAGAATCCTCAAACAAGGCCAATTCCCATAATTATGCTTACAGCAATCGGACAGCAATTATCAAAACCCGAGTATGCTGTTGATATTGCGATTGACCACCTCGCAGATGATTTTATTGACAAACCAGTTGATGCCCAAACTCTTTTGAAAAAAATAGAGAAGCATCTGTTATTCAGATAGATAGGGTGGGCGATTTATGAGCGATATTGAACCAAAATTCAAATATGAAGTCGCGCAGGAACCTGGTGGCGAGAAGATAAAACTCTGCTTTGCCTGTGGAATATGTACTGCAAGCTGTGCAGTGAGGGAAATTGACGAACGCTACAATCCCAGGAAGATAATAAGAATGATTCTTTTAGGTATGAAGAAAAGGGTTCTTGAGAATGAGTTTATTTGGTTGTGTTCGAGTTGTTACGCCTGCACTGAACGGTGTCCACAGGGTGTTCGGTTTACCGATGTTATGAATGCCATAAAAAATCTTGCAGTAAAACAGGGGTATGTCCCAAGTGCATTCATTCAGCAGATTGAAATCTTAAGAAATCTGGGAAGGCTCTATGAGATTGATGAATTTGACAATAACAAGAGAACAGCACTCGGGTTACCGAAGGTCTCAAAGGCTAAAGGATTTACACGGAAGATTATGGAGATAACAGGACTAATCAAGATTGTTAATAGAAAGAATGGACTGTAGGTTATCCGTTATTCTGATAACCTTTTCTATGAAATGGAGTGTTAGATTATGAAGTACGCATTTTTCCCTGGTTGTACGGTATTGGGTCGGGGCAGAAACTACGAGATGTCGGCAAGGGCGATTTCTTCGGTTTTAGGCATTGAGCTTATTGATCTTGATGATTTTGAATGTTGCGGCTTTCCGTTGAAATCGGTTCACTATGATACATATACGCTTATGGCAGTAAGGAATATTTTTATTGCCGAAGAAAAGGGGTTTGATATCTGCACATTATGCAGTGCCTGCACTGGCTCACTTACGGAGGTCAACAGACATTTCAATGAAAATTTTGATGAAAAAGCCAAGGTTGTAGCACAACTGAGGAAAAGTGGAATTGAATTGAGAGTCAGCAAACCAGTAAGAGTAAAACACTTGATAAAAATTATTTATGAAGAGGTCGGGTTGGAAAAATTAGAAAAATCAATAAAGAAAAAGTTATCAAATCTTGCTCTTGCACCACATTACGGTTGTCATTACCTAAAACCTTCAGACATTTATGAGCCATCAGAAGATCCTGAGAATCCGAAATCCCTGGATGAATTGATCAGTGTTACTGGTGCACGAGTCGTCAATTATTCAGAGAAATTGAGATGTTGTGGGGCAGGTATCCTTGCGGTTAATGAAGATACCGCATATTTAATGACTCAACCGAAATTGAGAGAACTGACAAGAAATTCAGCTGATGCAATGGTTCTGATGTGTCCATTTTGCAGTGTGATGTATGATGATAATCAGAAGAAAATTGAACAGAAGTTTCAGGAACAGTACAATCTTCCCGTTCTCTATTACCCACAAGTGCTTGGGCTGGCAGTGGGATTAGAACCGAAAGCTCTTGGATTACAGATGAACAGGGTATCAACGCGGACACTGTTGGAGAAAATAAAATGATGGCACTAATTATAACCACCCCTTTAATCTTATTGACTGTCATATTATTCAACCGGTTACTATATAATGAATACATCTGATCAAAAAGTTGGTGCTGTCTTGGTCATTGGTGGTGGTATAGGGGGGGTCCAGGCATCTCTGGACCTTGCCGATTCTGGATTCAAAGTGTATTTGCTTGAAAAGTCCCCAAGCATTGGTGGTGTGATGGCACAACTTGATAAAACATTCCCAACCAATGATTGTTCAATGTGTATATTAGCGCCAAAACTTGTCAGTGCGGGCAGACATCCGAATATTGAATTAATAACCTATGCTGAACTTGAAAGTATCCAGGGCGAACCTGGTGAGTTCACGGTTCGTATTCTAAGAAAATCGCCATTTGTTGATTGGGATAAATGTAATGGGTGTGGTGTATGCTGGGGAAAGTGTCCAATAAATACTCATTCTGATTTTGAATGTGGCCTGGGAAAGAGAAAGGCGATATATGTTCCGTTCCCACAGGCAGTCCCGAATAAAGCAGTTATTGATAAGGAACACTGCACATATTTCGTAAAGGGTGGTAAATGTCGGGTGTGTCAGATTCTTTGTCCAGCAAAGGCAGTAGATTTCAATATGCCTGATAAGATGATTGATATAAGTGTAGGTAGCATAATAATAAGTAGTGGCTTAAAAACTTTTGATCCTCATTTGAAAACAGTTTTTGGTTATGGTAAATATGCAAATGTAATAAAATCTATTGAGCTGGAAAGAATCTTGAACGCCTCGGGTCCGTTCCAGGGGCATCTTGTAAGACCTTCAGACCGAAAGGAACCACAAAAACTGGCATTTATTCAATGTGTTGGTTCCAGGGATATAAAATCAGGTAATGCATATTGCTCATCAGTTTGCTGTGTATATGCAATAAAAGAGGCAATTCTAATGAAGGAGCATAATCGGTCACTTGATTGCACGATATTTTATATGGATATGAGAACATTTGGAAAGGGGTTTGAAGCATACTACAAAAGGGCAAAAGAAAAATATGGAATAAAATTTAAGCGGGCAATGGTTGGAGAAATCACTGAGTTGTCCGAGAGCAAGAATTTATTGGTCAAATATGAAGATGAGGACGGCAATCTCAATAGAGAAAATTTTGATATGGTTATTCTGTCTGTTGGACTGAGACCCGATGAAAACGCAAAAAAACTTGCTGAAATTTTGAATTTAGAATTATCCGAATTCAATTTTGTAAAATCTATTCCTTTTTCGCCGATTGAGACAGCCCAACCAGGTATATTTGTATGCGGAACCGCTTCGTCACCCAAAGATATTCCAGAAACAGTTACCGAAGCGAGCGCTGCGGCGCAGAAGGCGATTGAATTGATAAAAGAAGAAAGGCATAAACTTACGAGAAAGGTTGAATATCCTGGCGAGATTGATGTTTCGGGTGAACAACCCCGTATAGGTGTCTTTGTCTGTCATTGTGGCATAAATATTGCTGGAACAGTAAAGATAATGGAAGTTGTTGAATATGCAAAAACATTACCGAATGTTGTATATGCAGAAAATAATCTTTATTCCTGTTCTGATGATTCCCAGCAACATATAAAAGAGATGGTTGAAAAACATAAACTGAACAGGGTTGTAGTGGCTGCATGCACACCAAGAACTCACGAACCTTTATTCCAGGAGACGATAAGAGAAAAAGGATTGAATAAATTTTTATTAGAATTTACAAATATACGAGACCAGTGCTCCTGGGTTCATTCGCAGGAACCAGAACAAGCCACTGAAAAGGCAAAAGACCTTGTTAGAATGGCGTGCGCGAGGGCAAGCCATTTGGAAGCGTTGCCAACGATTACTATTCCGGTTACACAGAGTGGGCTTATTATCGGCGGTGGTATCAGTGGAATGAATGCAGCACTGAGCCTTGCAAATCAGGGATACAAGGTTTATCTTGTGGAAAAACAGGGAGAGCTTGGTGGAAATGCCCGGCATCTAATCTACACAATTGATGGCAGGAATATAAAAGAATATTTGGATTCACTGATACAAAAAGTGGAGACACATCCTGATATCACGGTTCATAAGAACAGCAATATTGAATCAGTAAACGGATATATTGGTAATTTTCAGACGAGAGTAAAGAAGCAAGAAGCAGGAAATAAGAAGCAGGAAATAATTGAGATTGAACACGGCGTGATAATCATTGCAACCGGGGCTACAGAATACAAACCAGTTGAATATCATTATGGTAAGGATCCGAGAATAATTACTCAGAGAGAACTTGAAAAATTTCTATTTGACCATCAAACTATCACACCATCAGACTATAAGACGGTTGTCATGATTCAATGCGTTGGTTCACGCGATAACGAAAGAAAATATTGCAGTCGCATCTGTTGTTCTGAGGCGATAAAAAATTCCTTGCTTATTAAACAGAAGAATCCTGAAACCGAAGCCATTATATTTTATAAAGATATGAGGACGTATGGACTTAATGAGATATTCTATCAAAAGGCAAGGGATGCTGGTGTTGTATTCATAAGATATGATGACGAGTTTAAACCTGAGATTTCTTCTCATAATGGTAAGCTTGTTGTTAAGGCAAGAGAGCCGATACTGAATGAGGAAATTGAATTACCAGCAGATCTCGTTGTTCTGTCTGCAGGAACTGTTCCGAATGAATCAAACAGGGAGATCGCCCAGTTGCTAAAAGTGCCTTTGAATGAAGATGGATTTTTTCTTGAGGCGCATATGAAACTTCGTCCGGTTGACTTTGCTACAGATGGAATATTTATTTGTGGTATGGCGCATTCACCAAAGACAATTGATGAGTCCATTGTTCAGGCTCAGGCAGCAGCATCAAGGGCAGGGATAGTTCTTTCAAAAGACACAATTGAAGTCCTGCCAGCAGTTGCCAAAGTGGATGCGGAAAAATGCATTGGTTGTGGAATTTGCGAGACGTTATGTGCTTATCAGGCACACGAGTTAAAAAAGACTGATAAGGGTTATCGTTCAGAAGTCATTTCCGCTTATTGTAAGGGCTGTGGTAGTTGTGCAGCGTCCTGCCCCCAGCATGCGATACTGATGAAACATTTCACAAATGACCAGATAATGGCAATGGTGGAAGCAGTATGAATACTACGACGCAGGATTGCATCGCTCGCAGGATCGTCCTGACAGGGAAGTCAAGACTCGCAGGATTATCCGCCACGAAGATTGGCGGATTTGCAGGAGATGCTTTTGCAGGTCGCAGGCGATACTGCAAATTGAATCACACTGCGAATCCCGATTTTATTATTGAGATAGATGCTCCGAATAGTGCATCTTTTTAGGAGTTTCAATGTCTGATTTTCAACCACGGATTCTTGGGTTTTTATGCAACTGGTGTTCTTATGCAGGTGCCGACCTTGCGGGTGTATCAAGAATTCAGTATCGCCCGAATATCAGAGTGATAAGAGTGATGTGTTCGGGTAGGGTTGATCCAGTTTTCATAGTTAATGCTTTTTTGAGAAAAATTGATGGTGTTATGGTACTGGGTTGTCATTTTGGCGATTGCCATTATCTGAACGGCAATTATAATGCTGAAAAAAGGATTGTTGCTGCACAAGAGCTTTTGGCTTTTACCGAAATTGCAAAGGATAGACTATACTTAGATTGGGTATCTGCAGCAGAAGGCGAAAGGTTTGCAAATCTCGCAAACACATTCGTAAACAAAATTAGGGACATCGGTCCGATAACTATCTCAGAGCAGACCGAAGCAATGCTTTTATCGGTCAGAGATGTGCTCCAGAGTGAACTATTTAGACACCTGACTGGTGTGGAGTACCAGATAACCGAGAGAGAGAATGCCTATGGTGAGAAGATTCCGGCTGAGGATTTCAAGAAGAAGTTAGGTGGAATACTTTACCAAGAGTATATTAGGGCACGCATATGTCGCTTACTGAAGAGCAACTATTATACAGTACCTGAAATTGCTCGAATTCTCAATATCGCGCCGGACCTTGCATTTGAAAGTGTCTGTTCATTGCAGGAAAAAGGTAGTGTTTCAATGATAGAAATAAGAAATGAATATCCGATATATGGAGCTAACAAATCATAATCCAAGAGTTAATAAAGATTTATGGGTTGAGGTTGGGATGCGGCTCTTTTTGAACCACTTAACCAATTACCATTTAACCAAAATATACCAGTTTATCAGCCCCAATCAAGCAACTATTCCCGGACATTTTGAAGGATACATATATGAATAAGATTGGTGCAGTCATGGTCGTGGGTGGCGGTATCGGCGGTATCCAGGCATCTCTTGACCTGGCGAATTCTGGGTTCAAAGTCTATTTACTGGAGTCCGCCCCGGCAATAGGCGGAATAATGGCAATGCTTGATAAGACATTTCCGACAAATGATTGTTCAATGTGCATAATGGCACCTAAACTTGTTGAATGTGCACGCCATCTCAATATAAAAATTATTCCCGACGCAAGAATTGAAAGGCTTAGCGGTGGAGCGGGAAATTTTATTGTCAGGGTGCGGAAGAAAGCAAGATATGTAGATACTACAAAGTGCACAGGCTGTGGTGAATGCCGGAAACACTGTCCGATTGAAATCGCTGATAGATTTAATCAGGGATTGACAAAGAGAAAGAGTATTTATATTGACTATCCACAGGCTGTCCCCGCAGTATACGCGATTGATAAGAACAATTGTCTTGGATGTGGGGTATGTGAAAAGATATGTCTTGCTGGTGCAGTTAAATATAAAGATAGTGACACAATAGAGGACCTGAATGTTGGTTCAATAATTCTTTCTTCTGGTTCAGACGCATTTTACCCGAAGGGTTATACAAATTTTGGTTATGGTATTTATAAGAATGTTGTTACAAGCCTTGAATTTGAGCGTATTCTATCTGCTTCAGGCCCGTTTTCCGGGCATTTGCTCAGACCTTATGAAGGAAAGGCGCCAAAGAGGATTGCCTTTATTCAGTGTGTTGGTTCAAGAGACCCGCAAGCAGGGAAGGGATATTGTTCTTCAGTTTGCTGCACCTATGCGATAAAAGAAGCAATAATTGCAAAAGAGCACTCAAAGAATGGACTTGAAGCTACGATATTCTTTATGGATATCAGGACATTTGGTAAGGGCTTCGAAGATTATTATAATCGTGCCAAGAATGAATACGGTGTAAGATTTGTTCGTGCTGGTGTATCCAAAATAGAAGAGGTTCCTGAGACGAATAACCTCATAGTGCATTACGAAGATGAAGAAGGCAAGATTATAGAAGAAGAATTTGACATGGTGATACTCTCTGTTGGTCTTGTCCCGAAGCAGGATACTGCTCAAATGGCAAGATGCTTGCGGCTTAAGCTGAATACTTATGATTTCTGTAAGACCTCTGAATTTATTCCAGTTGACACGATACATGACGGAATATTCGTTTGTGGTGCATTTGCGGGTCCCAAAGACATTCCTGAAACTGTTGCCCAGGCTTCTGCTGCTGCAGGTAGGGCAATGGCTTTGTTGTCTGAATCCCGGGGTAGTTTAATTGTCAGGAAAGAATATCCTCAGGAATTAGATGTATTAAATGAGAAGCCACGCATAGGAGTTTTTGTTTGCCACTGCGGAATAAATATTGGTGGGTACGTAAATGTGCCTGAGGTTGTAGAATACACAAAACAATTGCCAGATGTAGTATTTGCAGATAACAATCTTTATACCTGTTCCCAGGATACGCAGAAGAGAATAATTGAAAAAATCAGAGAGCATAACCTGAACCGGATTGTTGTTGCTTCGTGCACTCCGAGAACCCATGAGCCACTTTTCAGAGAGACCATTCGTGAGGCAGGTTTGAACCAGTATCTATTTGAGATGGCAAATATCCGCGACCAATGCAGTTGGATTCATATGAATGAACCACAACCTGCAACTCAAAAAGCAAAGGATTTGGTGAAGATGGCGGTCTCAAAGGCAAGGTTACTTATGCCTTTGAAAAGGGTTGAAATTGATGTAATTCAGAAAGCGCTTGTTGTTGGTGGTGGTATTGCAGGTATGAGTTCTGCACTTCTGCTTGCGGAACAGGGATTTGAAGTTGTTCTTGTTGAGAAGGAAAAAGAACTTGGTGGTAATCTACGACATATACACCGGACATTAGAAGACAGAGATGTACAGGATTTTTTGAAGAAGACGGTTGAAGCAGTAAGCAAAAGTAAATTGATAAAGGTGTACACAAATGCTCGGATTGAAGATATAACAGGCTTTGTGGGGAATTACAAAACACGTATTAAAATTGGGGGGTTGGAGGCGGAAAGTGAGAAACTGGAACAAAAGCAAGTGGAAATTGAACATGGGGTAGTCATTGTTGCAACCGGGGCTCAAGAATACAAACCCACAGAATATCTCTATGGTAAGGACCGACGGATAATCACCCAGAAAGAACTTGAAAGAGTTATTTTTGACGATCAGACCATCAGACTGTCAAACTATGAGACTGTTGTCATGATTCAATGCGTCGGTTCGCGCGATAACGAAAGAAAATATTGCAGTCGTATATGCTGTTCTCAGGCAATAAAGAATGCCTTAAATCTTCTTGAAATAAACCCTGATACGAACATCTATATTATTTACAAAGATATCCGTACCTATGGATTCAAAGAAGAATTATACCGCGAGGCAAGAGGAAAAGGTATTGTCTTTATTAGATATGATGATACAAGAAAGCCAGAACTAAAAAACGAAAATGGAAAATTTAAAATAAAGGTCTTTGAACCGATTTTGAAAGAAGATTTGATAATAGATGCTGACTTGATTGTTCTTTCTTCTGGTATTATTGCAGATCCGAACAATAAAACCCTCGCAAAAATGCTAAAAGTTCCTTTGAATAGTGATGGTTTCTTCCTTGAAGCCCATGTTAAGCTAAGACCGGTTGACTTTGCAACCGAAGGTGTATTCGTAGCAGGAATGGCGCATAGTCCGATGACTATCGCTGAATCTATTACACAGGGACAGGCAGCAGCAGCACGTGCTACAACTATTTTAGCAAACAAAAAATATTATGCGGAAGCAACTGTTTCTTCAGTTAATGAAGAACTATGCGCAGGTTGCGGTATGTGTGGGGCATTGTGTCCTTACGAGGCAATAATATATAAAGAAAAAGATGGCAAGAAAATTTCCAGTGTTAATGAGGCATTGTGTAAGGGCTGTGGGACCTGCGTTGCTGCTTGTCCTTCTGGTGCAATAGTTCAGTATGGTTTTACAAAAAAACAGATAATCGCAATGGTGGAAGCAATATGAATATGAATTCCAGATTCCATACTCATCAGAAATACTCAAAGATCAGAAATTGGAATTGGTTTGGTCATCGGTGGTTCGGATTTAGTACTTGATTTTGCGGAGTATTGATGTCTAATTTCAAACCCAAAATAATCGTCTTCTGCTGCAACTGGTGTTCTTATGCGGGTGCTGACCTTGCAGGGGTATCAAGGCTACAAATGAACCCCAATTTTCGGGTAATAAGGACTATGTGTTCAGGAAGGATAGAACCAGAGTTTATATTAACTGCATTCACAAAAGGGGTAGATGGTGTATTAATCACTGGATGCCATCCTGGTGACTGTCATTATATTTCAGGTAATTATAAAACCTTGAGGCGGTATAATGCATTAAAATTACTCTTAAAAGAAATGGGTATTGATGATAGACGCCTTAAATTAGAATGGATTTCTGCAGGGGAGGGGGCAAGATTTCAGGAGGTTATAAATAACTTCATAAAAACTATTTCCGAACTTGGACCCAAAGATTAAATAGCATTTTTCCCTTACCTCTAATAGTTTTAGTATGTATCAAAAAAGGAATTGAAGTTCTCTGAATTAAATAACGGAAAACGAGTTTTACAAAAAGGGCGGAAAGATGATAGATTGATTATTTGAGGATTTCTTTCAGATTTTCCATATTTTCATAATCAGTAAGGTCAAGCTTTAAAGGAGTGATTGAGACATAGTTATTATCAACTGCCTCAAAATCAGTATCAGTATCAACATGATAGTCAAGAACCCCATCAATTACACTATACATTACACCATTCTGTTCCAGATCTCTTAAAACTTTGTCCCTGTATATTCTTCTGCCCATTTTTGTTATTTTTTCGCCTTTAATCTCTTTTTCTGGAATGTTTACATTAAGAATGAAATTATTAATATGCTTATAAAGTAGCCGTTGTATTAAATTTATTGAATATTTGACCGCACCTTCAAAATTGCTATAAGTCTCACCTGAAAGTGAAAGTGCAATCGCTTTTTTTATTCCAAGTGTGCCAGCCTGGAGTGCAGCCGCAACCGTCCCGGAATAGAATACATCGCTCCCCATATTGGGTCCATGATTTATGCCGGAGACCACTATCTCTATTTCTTTATTACGAACAAGGTCATGATACGCAAGTAACACACAGTCGGTTGGTGTCCCATCAATGATAAAAAAGTCGTTCTTTAATTTTTCGACCCTTATCGGCCGGCGCAGGGTCAAAGAATGGCTTGAACCACTCTGTTGGAATCTGGGTGCAGCAACAAAAATTTCAAATTTTTTATTCTTCAATTCTTTATAGAGTGCCTGCAATCCCGCTGCGTCATAGCCATCATCATTTGTTAATAATACTAACCCCATAAGAACCTCACCGCCATATTTATAAATCTTATCGTATCAAGAACGGGCATTATATAACTCCTTTCGCTATTATAAAGCGTTGCTATTGGCACGCAACCAACCCGATATCCGTTTTTTATTGTTTTATAAATAAGCTCAGACTCAGTCTGAAAATTTTTTGTTTTCAATTGAATTTTATCAAAAATTTTTAAATCAATCAATCTAAATCCAGATTGCACATCAGGTATATATTTTTTGCTCAACAAAGAGATTACCAATGATGTGGTCCGATTCACAATTCGTCTTATAAGAGGCATATCAGGTGAGTTTTTTAGTCGCATGCCGATAATAAGGTCATACTCATTTTCAATTTTTAAAAAGTTTGGTATATCAGCAATTCTATGCTGTCCGTCCGCATCAATGGTAAATACCTTGTTGATACCCTTGGATATCGCCCTTTTAAATCCTTTATCCAGTGATGCACCTTTTCCAGTATTTTTTTCGTTCCTTAAAACATCAACTTTGTACTCAAGAGCAGTATTTCCGGTTCGGTCTTTCGAACCATCATCAATAACAATTATTGCTTCCCGGTCAAAACCATAATCAACTAATGATTTTATTATTGCGCCAATAGTTTTTTCAGCATTATATGCAGGTATCACAATTCCAATGCGAGCCATAGACGAATAATTTTATGCCTATTAGGGATAAAGTCAAGTATCATCAACTTATCGCGCTAATACCGCAGTCTTTTTTGCCTTTGTGATGTTATTAAGATAGTGATATTCAAGATAGACAATATACATTCCTGTTGGTGCATTGCCCTTTACCGTCTTGCCATTCCAAAATAAAGTTCCTTTATCAGAATCAATGGGCATTTTTTTGCATAAGTCGCAGATTTTAATTCCTCGTGAATCATAAATTGATATTGTAAGTTCACCACCGGGTTGAGGTAATCGATAATCGATTTGAAGTTCATCATTATAACCATCACCGTCAGGCGTAAATATTGCGGGTGTAAGGCATAGTTCACCAACTTTGCCGAGGACGAGCAATTTTTTAAAGGCGGTGTTATTGTTTAAATTTTTATCTTCGGCAAATTCTATTTTAAATCCAAGATTGTGTTCTCCCTGATATGGTTTCACATATTCATGATATAGAAAGGTTGTATCAAATGCACCGACTGGTTCGCCGGTAATATTCCAAAGTAATTCAGAATTTTCAAGAATTTTGTCATTATTTTTGTCATCAAAGATTAATAGACTATAATCAATTGAAGACCTTATTCCTGAGTTTATTATTCCAATGCTTATTTTAACATCTTCGCCTGCCTCTACTTTCGCGGGTATAAATGAAATCAAATCGGCACCAAGTCCAAGGTCAAATGCATCAGTTACACTATTTGTATAACCGGGTGTGCAACCAGAGGCACTAATACTGGGATGCCAGTTTGTAATTGTGTCGGGTAAGCTATAATCAATTCTTTCCCAGGAAATGCCATCCCCGGGATTTTTAGGAAAATTATCTCCAATGTATGGTGTCCCAAAGCTCGTGGTACAGGCAGCACTGATTGAAAAAACAATTATCGGGTCATTCGTTGCGAGCCCATCGCCAATTGATGTATCATCTGTTGTTAATATCAGAATTCCCGGAGGTATATTATATGGCTGACAATTTATGGAATCCGGAACAATATATTCACGGTCAAGTATCAAAGCATAAGAATAGGGATAAATAATGGTAGAATGAATACGGACAGCAGGGTATTTTATTAAGATTGATTCATTTTCCCATGCACATATTTCATCCGGGTTTGCATCAAAATCAGAAACAAGGTAGCCGTTCAAATCAATCGTATCGGAACTTTGATTGTAAATTTCCACAAATTCATTTCTGTCTCCGTAGGGATTTTCCGGTCCTTTTACATTGGACATTACTTCAGTTATAATTAGTCGTGAGTTGCTTATTAGTATAAAGAGAATTACCATAACATATATTACAAATTTTATTTATAGTGTCAAGTATTGTTTATAAATCTTGACCCTGTTGACTTTTGTTCTATTCTGGTTATATTTTTATGTGAAAGTTTTCGCAATCATTGTTGGTGCTGGAAAAGGAAAACGTTTTGGCGGACCGAAGCAGTTTTTCGATGTTTTGGGCAAGCCACTTATTGTTCATACTGCTGAATGTTTTGAAAAAAACAGATCTGTGGATAAGATAATAGTTGTTGTTCCCAAAAATATGATAAAAAAGATAGAAAGAGTTATGAACAATTTCGGATTAAAAAAAATTCAGAAGGTTGTTTCTGGGGGCAAAAGAAGGCAGGATTCGGTTTTAAATGGTGTCAAGACTATTAAAGATGAACATGGAATAGTAATAATCCATGATGCGGTGAGACCATTTATTACTCAGAGATTAATAAATCGCGGGATAAAATTATGCAAGAAATATAAGTCGGTCATATTCGGAACACCGGTCTTTGACACATTGAAACTTGTCAAAGGAAATAAAGTAGTTTATACGGTCCCGCGAATATCACCATATGCGATTCAGACTCCCCAATTTTTTGACATCAAATATTTAAGAGAGGCTTACAAAAAAGTCAATTTCAAAAATGAATTTACTGACGAGGCAGGTATCATTGAGAATGCGGGAATGGGTGTATTTGTCTTTAAGGGCGAGCCGAACAATATCAAGATAACAACAAAAAAAGATTTAAGATTCTTAAAAATAAAAAAATAAATTATGAGAAAAGTAATAATATTTGGCTCTACTGGTTCAATTGGATTGAACACAATTAAAGTTTTAAAAAAATTAAAGAAATATAAAATTGTTGGTTTAGCAACTTATTCAAATTACAAACTTTTGCACAAGCAGATAAATGCATTAAGACCCCAATATGCTGTTCTGGTTGATAAACGATACTACACTGGACTAAAACAATTTTACAAAAAAAAGAATATTCTGTTCGGTGAAGATGGATTATATGAAATGATAGAAAAATCTTATGCTGATATACTTGTTGCGGCATTTTCAAGTGCAATTGGCATATATGCAATTCTTGCCGCAATTAAGAAAGCTATGAGAATATGCCTCGCGACAAAAGAGATACTTGTAAGTTTTGGTGAAGTTGTAATGCGCGAGGTAAAAAAGAGTAATGGAGAATTGATACCAGTGGATAGTGAACATTCAGCGATATACCAGTGCCTTGAAGGTAGAAAACCAGACGAGATTGATAAAATTATCCTCACTGCAAGTGGTGGTCCGTTTTTAAAACGTTCCTTAAAAAATGTTCGTAAATCAGATGTCCTGAAACATCCTGTCTGGAATATGGGTAAAAAAATAACAGTTGATTCGGCAACGATGATGAATAAGGCACTGGAGATTATAGAAGCGCACCATCTTTTTAGTATTCCCCCTGAGAAAATAAAGGTTGTAATACATCCTGAGGCAATCTGTCATTCTTTAGTCCAATTTATTGATGGTACTTTAATCGGTCAATTTTCTCGTCCCGATATGAAATTGCCCATCCAATATGCATTGACCGCCCCCCAGAGAATGCCATCACTTGTAAAATCAATAGCGCTTGATAAAATAAAACAGTTAAATTTTCTCACTCCAGATTATAAGAAATTTCTTGGATTAAATTTAGCCTATGATGCATTAAGGATTGGAAAAAGTATGCCGGCGGTCCTTAATGGTGCGAATGAAGCAGCGGTCAAGGCATTCCTTGATGATAAATTAAAATTTCAGGACATCACCACTATTATTAAAAAAGCAATGTCAGCCCACAATCCTGTGTCAGGAGGTATTGAAGAATACAGGCAGGCTGAGATATGGGCAAAAGAATTTGTTCGCACCGAGATAAAAAAAAGGAGGTAAGGTGTTATTGATCACAGTAATTGCATTTCTCTTTATTCTCGGGTTTTCCATTACTATTCATGAATTTGGTCATTTTATATTTGCCAAAATTTTTCGTATTCCGGTAGAAAAGTTTTCTATTGGTTTTGGCCCGCCGATAATAAAAAAGAAAATCGGTGAAACTGATTTTAGAATTGCATATTTACCTGTTGGTGGTTATGTGAAAATGGCAGGTGAGGAAGATGCTGAAATTCCTTTTTCAAAACAGAATCTTAAATTACCAGAAAATCAAGTTCCGGGCTTTTATGAAGCACCTTTATTCCATCGAATAATGGTTGTCCTTAGCGGTCCTGTGTTTAATATATTTTCTGGAGCATTTGTGTTAATTGTTCTTTATATGTTTTTCGGATTATATGTAAATCCGCATTTGCGAATAAAAGTTGAAGATGGAAGTTATGCAGAAAGATTGGGATTAAAAAATCTTGATTCACTTATTGCTATAAATGGCTTGTCTATAAGTTACTGGGATGAGATAGAAAGAATATTTGAAGCAAAAAAAGACAGTGTTATAAAATTTACAATCAAAAGAGAATTTCAAATATTAGAAATGGATTTAGTTGTGAATCCTGAATCACTTGATTTGAGACCTTTTGTGCCACCAGTAGTTGGCTCTCTTAAAATAGATGGACCAGCACACAAGGCAGGAATGGCAAATAATGACACCATCATAAGTATCGAGGGAGAAAAAATTGAAACCTGGGATGACTTTGTGTCAATAGTCCGCAGGTCTAAGAATGTGTCATTAAATATAACCTGGAAACACAACAATGAATTGAAATCAGCAGTAATAACCCCGCAACCTTATTATGACCCTATATTAAGAGATACGATTGGTCAAATTGGTATTGTTATGTCATTGAAGAAGATCAATATTAAACCGGGTAGGGCAGTGCTAATGGCTATAAATCGCTCAGTAGAATTGATCTATTTGACACTCAAGATCTTTTATCAACTAATAAAAGGCGAAATTTCAAGAAAAGCGCTGGGAGGTCCAATTGCTATTGCCAGGCTTACTGGAGAATCAGCTCGCTGGGGGTTTGAGAATTTATTGAGTTTATTGAGTGTAATATCTATAAACCTTGGGCTTGTAAATCTCTTTCCTATTCCAGCATTAGATGGAGGTCACATAGTCATTGCACTAATCGAAGGTCTCCGAAAGAAACGATTCAGTAAAAGGACAAGATTGGTGATTCAACAAATAGGTTTTGCCATAATCATAATGCTTATTATTTGTATTACACTTAACGACCTTACGAGATGAAGATTCTATTTTATTATCCGGTTTCATCCGCAAAAAGATTTGAACCGCTCATTGCAATTAAGGGAAGTGCATTTTTTCGCAGACCTAATTATGATGCGATACGACTTGCGTATCTATCAAAAAACCATTATTTTTATTATTTTGATGAAAGAACCGAAGAAAGACCCGAAATCACACCAGATTTGATTGTTTTTCCTGTCCCCCTTGCACTGGCATATTATACCCAAACTTTGGCACAACAGTATCAAAAAATAGGTGCCAAGACGGTCGCCTATGGTGTTTATCCATCGTTATTTTTGGCTGAAGCAAAAAAGTATTTTGATGTGGTAGTCAGGGGTGACATAACAGCAGTCTGGGAAAGGATTCTCAACGACTATGAAAATAAAGAAATAGCTGATGTTTATGAGGCAGGGGAGACAAAAGTAAGTTTTAAAACGCAACGTGAGTTTGAGAAAAAATATGGTTTAACGCCGATAATTTCTCAATTAAGAACTTCCTATGGATGCTTCTGTAGCAATGAGTTTAAAGACTATTGCTACGAAAGTGTCATTTATAAAAAAGAGCAATTCTGGAATCCTAAAGAAGTTTACCAAGAGGTGTCGAGAATAGGTCGAAAGATGATATATATAATGGATGATGATTTTTTAAATAATCTTGACTATGCCTGTGAAATTCTCCGTGAATGCTGGCGGTTTAAAAAGATGTGGATATTCCAAACTAGTAGTTTGCTTTTCAAACATCACTGGCTTATTAACTTTTTAAAAGAGCATGGTGCACGCATAATATACCTGAAAGAAGATTGGTTAGCTACTAATCTCGTAAATGATATTTACAGGCGGGAGTTTATAAGGCAAAAGGAATACGAAGTAAATATGATACATGGAAGTAGAATGACCGTTGGCACGAAGATTATTCTTGGTTTTGAAGGCGAAACTGCACAGTTTTTCAGAGATTTCTTAAAATTTTTGATTAATATCAAACTTGATTTTGTGGAAATTGCTGTGCGCACACCGTTGCCTTTTACCGAGACATATAAAAAGCTGGAGAAAAATAAACGAATTAACAAAGATCTTTCTTTATATGACCGATGGATGCCAGTGGTAAGGCTCGATGGAATCGCCCAGAATGAATTGTATAGTTGGCTTGAGTTATTAAGGGATAGTTTTTATTCCTGGGATTCAATCTTACGGCGTTTAATACTTGTGGCACCACAGCTTGGATTTTACAATACTATGTTTTTCTATCTTGTTCCCAATCTTTCTTATCGTGATAATTTTCTTGAAAAAGTAGGTTATCCACCTTAATAATGAATTGCGTTAAAGTTATTTAATTATATCTTGATGTGGTTTTTTTCTGTTAATATAATTTATTATAGAGAAGAGGTACAATGAAGCGGTTTATATTTTTTCTGTCTTTTATAGCGACAGGGGCTTTATCTGCCCAGACAATGATAGTGAGGGTCTATGGCAGATGGGAAGACCTTACTTCCATATCACCAAAATATAATCTTGATATTGCCACAGGAAGAATGAATGAATGGTATGACATCGTTGCAGACTACAATACAGCAGACAGATTCCTGATTCAATTTTATGTGCCCAGAAAGGAAGTTATATGGCTTCCTTAATCCTGCGTCTCGGTGGCGGAACTTATTCACCGAGTCATATGAGTGGATTGAGCGGCTCAAGCATAGACTGGTTCTATAGTTATAACCATTATTTAAACGGTATATCAAATCTTGCATACCTGGCAGAAATCGGTACGGCATTCTATCAATCCATAAATGACCTTGATATAATCTTTCGCGAAAATTTTAAAGCCTTAAAATATCTTGCTCGCTTTACTGATTCTATTGTTTATCTCTGCGAAGGAGTAGTTCCGCCTCCAGTGATATACCCATTAGATACGGTCGGGCAGACTGTGTGTTTATTTAATAATGTTAATGTGATTGCGAATAATATAACGGATACGACATATGCCTTTACGAATCATGCGGTGGGTGAGTATTATTATTATGTTCGTGGTTATAACACAACCTGGGGTTGGGGTGGTTATTCTTGTCTGGAAAAGATTGTAGTGAGCGATGTGGGATTTCCCGAAATAAAGCATAATGATAAAAAAGGGTTTATGTTTTCAGTGTATCCGAATCCTTTCACGAATTACTGCGTGATTAAATTTCAATTTGCCACGCATCCACAATTCGAAATTATTTCTAAATTAGCCAGTATAAAGATTTTTGATAGTCGTGGTCGTTTGGTAAAATCATTTAACCATTTAATCAATTGCTCATTTGACCAAGTTGTGTGGTCTGGTGAAGGTGATTCGGGTCGGCTTTTACCTGTTGGTGTCTATTTTGTGCGGCTGGAGACAGAGAATTTCAAGAAGGTAGAAAAGATCATTATTTTGAGATAGTGTTATTTTATGTCTACCTTTGGTCCAGCCTCTTTAATTTTTTGTTATAAAGTAAAACTTGAAAGGAGAAAATGATGCTGAATCTCATTACATTTATATTTTCTTTTCAGCCCATTAATGTTTATGAATATCAACTTGATAATGGGCTGAAAATTTTGGTATACGAAGACCATTTTGCACCAGTAGTTGCGACTCAAATTCATTATAAGGTAGGTTCATATAATGAATTCCTTGGCTGTACCGGTATTTCCCATTTGTTAGAACACATGGCATTCAGGGGTACTAAAAATTATGGTCCCAAAGAATATGACCGCATCATTGGGGAGGCCGGTGGTGAAGAAAATGCATTTACCTCAACCCATCAGACCGTTTATTGGGCTAATCTTTATAAAGACCGTTATGAATTAGAATTGATGTTAGAATCAGATCGTATGCAGAATTTGCTCATTGCTGAGAAAGAATTTATACCAGAAAAGGGTGTGGTAATGGAAGAGCGGAGGCTCGGTGAGAATGATCCCTACGGAACTTTCTTTGAAATGATGGACCAAATGACTTATCTTTATCATCCGTATCGGAATCCTACAATTGGCTACATGATTGATTTACAAAATATCACACGTGATGATGTGTTTAATTGGTACAAAAAATACTACAATCCCTCAAATGCAATAATTGTTGTTAGCGGGGCTGTTAATAAAGAAGAGGTAGTCAAACTCGTAAAAAAATATTACGGTAAAATAAAGGGTAATCCAGTAAAAGAGGTTGAATATTTTGAACCGCTACAAAATGGTGAAAGGAGGTTTAAATTGTATAAAGATGTAAATTTTCCAGTTCTGGCGATAAATTATCGCACAGTATCAATTAATCATCCTGATGTTTATGCCCTTGATGTTATAAGTAAGATACTGTCTTATGGTAAATCATCAAGATTTGAAAAAATTCTCATAAGAGAGAAGGAACTGGCTACAAATATAAATGTGTATACTGCTTCTACAAAATACGACGGCACATTTTTTATTTTTGCTATACCCCAGGCAGGGATTAATAATGAAGAACTTGAAAAGGAAATATATTCCGAGATTAATTTATTGAAAAGTGGTGCTATAACCGATGCTGAGATAGAAAAGGCAAAAAATCAAACCCTTGCTCAATTTGTTTTTCGCCAGGATTCACCTACCGGGATGGGTTTTACAATTGGATATTGGGAGATTATAAGTGGTTCCTGGAAGAATATTAATATTTATCCACAAAAAATTCTTGAGTTAACGAAGAATGATATAGCGCGTGTTGCTGAAAAGTATTTTACCGAAGATAATAGGACAGTAGGATATTTACTGCCACGGAGGTAGTGATGATAAAAAATATCATTTACTTTTTATTAAGTCTGGTGGTATTTTTAAATTTTACTTTTGCATTTAATATTCAGAGAGATACGCTTGAAAATGGCTTTGTGATGCTTTTAAGTGAAGCACACAAAATACCGATGGTTGAACTGAAAATTATTGTTAAATCAGGTAGTGTGTTTGACCCACCTGGTAAAGAAGGTCTTGCAAATTTGACTACAAAGATGTTATTGAGGGGCACGGAACTTAATAAAGGGGACGAATTGATTGAAAAAATTGAATATCTTGGTGCAAATATTAATGTGAATGCACAAGAAGATTACATTGAAATTTCAGGTCGTGCATTGAGCAAACATCTTTTTATATTAATGGACATTGTCTCAGAATGTTTGCAAAAACCTGCTTTTGATACCACAGAATTAAAAAAACTACAAAGAAAGACATATTCCGAAATTTTAAGTCAGTTAGATGACCCATTTTATGTTGGTCAGGTTGCGTTTAGAAGTCTGCTCTTCGGGACCCATCCACTTAACCACGACCCGCTCGGTTTTGATTCCACAATTATGAAGATAAGTATAACGGATATAAAAAATTTTTATAATACTTATTTCGTTCCGAATAATGCTGCAATTATTCTGGTCGGCGATTTTAATACTGACTCCGTCAAAGAGGGGATTAAAAAATATTTCTCTAATTGGAAGAGAAAAAACATTCCAGATTTTTCGGTTCAATTACCTGAATTCAAAGGCAAGAAAGGAATGATAATAAACAGAGATCTATCGCAATCTTATATCTTCCTTGGATTTTTTGGCCCGAATAATAAAATATCAGATTGGATACCGACGCGGATAATGAACTATATACTGGGGGGTTCGGGTCTAACTTCGCGGCTCGCCACCGAAATTCGCGAAAAAAGAGGACTTGCTTATAGCGTATATTCATTCTTTGACCGTTATAATTTAGGGGGCTATTTTCTCGCCGGGGTGCAAACCAAAAACGAGTCTGCTGATGAAGCTATTAATTTGATTTTACAAGAAATAAAACGGATGGCTGAGGGTGCCAGCACTGATGAGCTTGAATGGGCAAAAAAGTACTATATTGGAAATTTTCCACTTAATTTTGATACCTATCGTGAAATGACAAATTTTATCACAAGAATTGAGATTGAGAATTTGGGGCTTGATTATCCAGACAAATACGAACAAATGGTTAAGAAAGTTACAATAAAAGATATAAAGGAGTCAGCACTAAAGTATCTTAAACCAGATGATTTTTGTCTTGTCATTGTTGGAAATATTAATGAAGAGATGATTAAGATACAAGGTGTAGAGTGGATTAAATAATACTTGTTTTTTATCTAATTATACTCAAAAAAGCCTTTACAACCTTAGGGTCAAATTGTCCGCCGCTTTCCTCTTTCAGTCTTTTAATTGCCTCTTTTTTGCTTAACGCCTTACGATATGGTCTGTCCGTAGTCATTGCGTCGTATGCATCGGCAACTGCAATAATCCTTGCCCCGATAGGTATTTCACTTTTTTTAAGTCCATTGGGATAGCCATTACCATCGTATCTTTCGTGTTCGTATTTTATTATCTCGCAGGCACCGGATAAATGGTGGGCGTGTTTTAATATATTATGCCCGATCTTGGGATGCTTTTTGATTGTTTCATATTCTTCTTGTGTTAAGGGGCTTGGTTTAGTCAAAACTGAATCACTTATGCCTATCTTTCCAATGTCATGTAAATATCCTGCATAATCAATTTCTTCTATAGCCTCGGGTGGAAGTTTTAACTTGCGTGCGATTTTCAATGCATACTTTCTTACCCTTTCTGAATGCCCTGATGTATATGGGTCTTTTGCCTCAATTGCTGAGACAAGTGTTTTGATACTATCAAGATAACTCTGTTTCAATGAAGAATATAACTCACTGTTCTGGATGGCGATAGATGCCTGATTAGCAACCAGTTTTAAAACTTCTAAGTCTCTTTCACTAAATGCATTCTTTTCATAACTTTCAATATTAATAACACCGATTACTTTTTCACCTATTTTTAGTGGAACAGCGATTTCAGATTTAGTTTTTTTATCAAAAATGTGATAATGATGATTTCTTGAGACATCGTTGGCAATGTAGGGGTTGCCAGTCTTGGCTACATAACCGGTTATGCCTTCCCCCAAATTGAGTCTCAATCGTGGTTGTATTTTTTTTGAATAAGGTTTTTCCGCAGCCCTGATTACCAGTTGTTTTGTTCGTGGATCTATTAAAGCAACAGCAGCCCTTTCGTACTTAAGGGTTTCTTTAAGATGTCGCACGATATGCTGTAACAAAAGTTCAAGATCAAGGATAGAAGAAAGTTCCTGACTTATTTGCTGGAGTAGATAAAGTTCTTTTACCATCTGGGATAATTCCATAGTCAATTTTTTATGTTCTGTAATGTCGGTTGCAATACCCATTATACCCTGAACTTTGTCTTCTTTAAAGATTATATGTTCGCTTGTTTTAAGATGGATTTTTTTTTTCTATCTTTATCAAAAACAACTAATTCATAAGGTTTGATATCTTGTCCTTTCAACTGCTGAAGGAATGTTTTGCGCACATTCTTAATAGATTCAGGAGCAACGATATGTTTGAAATGTTTTCCCAGAAGTTCTTTAACTTTATAATGCGAGATTTTTTCAGCAAAGTCGTTTAGATAAACTATCCTGCCTTTACGGTCAATTACATAAATGACTGCGTTCAGATTTTTAAAGAGTAATTTATAATTGGGATTTATATCTGCAACATCAAAAAAATCTTTAAACTGAAGTCTAAGCTTATTGGGGGAGATCCTCATCAGTCAATTATAATTAATAAATATAATTTGTCAATAATATATTTAACATTTTTGAAAAATTATTTTTGATTTAAATCGTGTGCTTGATTTTTTAAATTATCAGAATATAATTAACCAATGAGGTTATAGAAAGGAGTAGTTATGAAGATTAAATTCTTGGGTCATGCAGCGTTTTTAATAACATCAGAAAAAGGTGTTAGAATAATCACTGACCCATATAAACCGGGTTGTTACGGTGGGGGCATAAAATATAATCCGATAACAGAAGAGGCAGATATTGTAACAATCTCACACGAACACGACGACCACAACGAAACAAAGATAAATGGTAATCCTGTTTTTGTGCGAGAATCGGGCAAGAGACAAGTGAAAGGCATAAATATCTCTGGTTACGAGGTTTATCATGACAAGAATTCAGGAAAAGAAAGGGGGAGGGATGTTATTTTCAATATTGAGATAGACGGTGTTAATGTTGTTCATCTTGGAGACCTTGGACATACACTTACAGAATCAGATGCCGAAAAAATTGGAAGAGTGGATATTTTACTCATTCCTGTCGGCGGATATTTCACGATTGATTCTACGGATGCAGAAGCAATTGTAAATTTACTTAATCCTAAGGTAGTGATACCAATGCATTTCAAAACTTCTAAATGTGACTTTCCAATTGCGCCGGTTGAAGAATTTACTAAAAGTAAAGAAATAGTGAAGGTTGATGGCGAATTAGATATCAAAAGTGAGATGCTACCAGAAAAAACTACGATTTACCTGCTAACACCAACAAAATAATTTAAGGGGGTACAATGAGAGAAATTGAATATAATACAATCGTGGAGACGGTTGCACGATTGTGTAAAGAGGCGAATTATTTTTTAGGTGACGATGTATACAATGCCTTGAGAAATGGACTGGAAAAAGAAGAATCACCAGTCGGTAAAGATATATTGAATCAACTAATTAAAAATGCAGATATTGCAAAAAGTGAACAGATTCCAATGTGTCAAGATACCGGGTTTGCTGTAGTATTTCTTGAATATGGTGCCGATGTTCGGGTAAAGGGAGATATTAATAAGGCAATCAGTGAAGGTGTTGCAAAGGGATATACCGAAGGTTATTTGAGGAAATCTATTCTTTCTGACCCGATTCAGGGCAAAAATACAAATGATAATACCCCGCCTATTATACATACTACAATCGTGCCTGGTGATAAAATAAAGATAACCGTAGCGCCAAAGGGCGGAGGCAGCGAGAATATGAGCGCGGTTAAGATGATGACACCCGCTGCCGGGATTGAAGGGGTGAAGAAATTTGTCATTGATACAGTGGTGCAGGCGAGTTCCAATCCCTGCCCCCCAATTGTCGTTGGTGTGGGAATCGGTGGTAATTTTGAGTATGTTGCATATCTTGCAAAAAAGGCCCTATTGAGAAACATCGGTGAAAGACATCCAGACCCATTCTATGCTGATGTGGAAAGAGAACTGCTCGAAAAGATTAATAGGACCGGAATTGGTCCAATGGGGCTTGGTGGCAGGATTACCTGTCTTGATGTCTTTATTGAAGTCTTTCCAAGACATATCGCTTCTTTCCCTACAGCAATAAATATTAACTGCCACGCAGCACGACACAAGAGTGCAGTGATATAAGCACATAAGTGAGAAGTGGGAAGTAGGAAGTGAAAAATGCAAAATAACAAAGAACTGCGACAACGTCTTTATGAATTTGCCCTAAGAATTGTTAAATTTGTTCAATCACTTCCCAAAAACTGGGTCGTACTGGAATTAGGAAGACAACTGCTAAGGTCGGGTACATCTATAGATGCCAATTACGAAGAAGCCTGTGGTGCGTTCAGCAAAAGTGATTTTATTTATAAGTTGAATACATCGTTTAAGGAAGCAAAAGAAAGCCACTACTGGTTACGATTGTTATATAACTCCAAAATTGTGACTAATGAGGAAACGCGATATTTACTCCGAGAATCTGAAGAAATTAGAAACATACTTGGAAAAGGGGTAAAAACAGCAAGGGCAAACAAAAAGTGAAAACTTTCTTGATTTCTCACTTCCAACTTATTAAGTTATTATGGTTGTGTACAAGGAGGTAAAATGTCTGAACCAATCAGATTGAAAACCCCTCTTTCTGAAGGGGATGTTTTGAAACTTAAAATTGGTGATAGTGTTTTAATCACAGGGAAAATTTACACAGCAAGGGATGCAGCCCATAAAAGACTTTTTGAACTTGCACAGAAAGGTGAACCATTGCCTCTTGATTTAAATGGGCAGATTGTGTATTATGCCGGACCCGCACCAGCAAAACCTGGTTATGTGATTGGTCCAGCCGGTCCCACGACATCGGGTCGGTGCGACCCCTATACCCCTAAATTGCTTGAGATTGGTTTGAAAGGAATGATTGGTAAGGGTGTGCGTTCAAAGGAAGTGCGTGATGCAATGAAGACATACAAAGCAGTCTATTTTGCGGCGACTGGTGGTGCCGCAGCACTTATTGCCAAAAATATCAAGGCGGTGAAGATAGTTGCTTATGAAGACCTTGGTGCTGAGGCGATTCAGGAACTCGAGGTTGAAGACTTTCCAGTGATTGTTGCCAATGATGCATATGGTGGTGATTTGTATGAAGAAGGTATAAAGCAGTTCAAAAAAGAATAGTAAGCGGGTTAGGATTGGGTAGTTGGTTTTTTTCAAATCTATAGCGGCGTTCTGCCATAAAGTATGGTGTTTTTCTTAACAAACAGTCTTAAAGAAAGGAGATAATGTATGAAAATATGCTTGATTTTGCTTTGTGTGTTAATGCTTTCCTGCAAACCGCAGGAGAATGTTATAAAGATTGGTCTTGTAGCACCATTGACCGGTGATGTAAAGACTTTTGGTGAATCTACAAAAAATGGCTTTCTGTTGGCAATTGAAGAAATAAATGCACAGGGTGGAATAAACGGAAAGCAGATAAAGACTTTTATTCAGGATGACAGGAATGACCCGACCGAGGCTAGGAATGCAGGTAGTAAACTCATAAATCAGGATGGCGTCAAATTAATAATTGGTTCGGTTTCTTCAAAGTGTTCAATATCATTATCACAGGTCTGTCAGGATGCAAGTGCGGTGATGATAACTCCTACATCAACAAATCCTAAGGTTACTATCAGGGACGACGGTTCTCGTAAAGATTTCATATTCAGAGCCTGTTTTATTGACCCGTTTCAGGGAAGGGTTGCTGCAAAATTCGCGCTTGAGAATCTGAAGTCAAAGACAACTGCTATCCTTTATGATGTGGGTAATGATTATGTAAAAGGACTTGCTGAATTTTATCGTGATAATTTTGTTCAAGGGGGTGGACAGGTGCTGGTTTATGAATCGTATCAGAAGGATGACACAGATTTCTCGGCGTTGTTGACCAAGGTCAAACAGGCGAATCCAGATATACTTTATATTCCTGATTACTATAACAAGGTGGGTTTAATCGCAAAACAGGCAAGGCAGGTGGGCATAAAATCAATTCTTATGGGCGGTGATGGCTGGGATTCACCAGAGATGCTCAAGATTGCGGGTGATGCAATTGTAGGTGGTTATTTTACTAATCATTATTCACCTGATGACTCCAGACCTGAAGTTCAGGAATGGGTTAAGAAATACTTAGCAAAATATGGCTCAATGCCTGATGCCTTGGCAACCCTTGGTTATGATGCAACCTGTCTTTTGCTTGAGGCAATAAAAAAGGCAAATTCTGACAATCCGATAAAGGTAAAAGAATCTTTGCAAGGAATAAAAGATTTCAAATCTGTGTCAGGAAATATTTCATTTGATGAATTCGGTAATCCAATAAAAAGTGCTGTGATTCTTAAATATACCAAAGGTGGACAGGAGTATGTAGCAACGGTAAGTCCGTAGGAAAGTTCACACTGTCTTAAACCAATAACCACGCCTGTTCAAAGAGCAGGGGTCAGGACTAAAACAGTCTGGTCTTTCTGGTCTATTTAGTCTGTTTGGTTTATCTGGTTTCATAACTACTTTCGCTACCATAATCATTCTAATTCTGCTGTAGCAGAATCAAAAATAAACACCTTTTCCACTACCAGTTTTTTTTCACTAATTAACAATTTTATCAACTAAACCTGAGGGAAGATGATTTGAATTTAATTCCTTTACGGGTTCACAGAGAAGAACCCTGAAAGGTTATTTTTTTATTGTTCATAACATTGGTTGTATTTATTATAAAGGAGATTATAGAGAAATTGAAGATCATAGTGCCTGAAAGTTTGGGAATTTAGGTAAGTGCAGAAATTTCAAAAATGCGCACACCTATTTTGGGGAGTTCTGTTTATTACCATATTTTTTGGAATGAAAATAGCACAAATCTGACACAAGAGGGGGTCAGCAATAGCCTGCCCGTCTGAAAAGATGCCTTGATGAAAAAAGGATTGTGTGGGTGGAATAAACTAATTCCAGATTGTAGCGTCCAGATTTATCTGGACCGAATAGTTTTTTCGTCCATCTAAAGATGGACGCTACAGATGCAATACCTAAATTTACTTTGCCTTCGTAGGTGGTAAACACACTTTTCCATTGACAAACTGCAAAAATTTGATAAACTTATGTATATGCCAGACGATTTAAGGAAGACTATCATTGAAAGGCTTAAACCTCTTTTTGTTCAGTATGATTCAAGTTTTAAAGATTTTTTATCCATAGGTCAAAAAATTGATGATGGGCTTCAAACAAATTCAGAAATTTTGAGTGGAATCCCTCATAGATTTAATAACCTCTCGGCAACTGTAGAACTCGTTCTTGAAGGTGTAGATGTATTTGATACTGAAATCAAGAAGATGCACGAATTTCTGAAAAAAAGTATTGAGAATTTTAAAGAATCAGTGCTGATATCAGAAAAAATAAGTTCGGATCTTAATAATATCGCAGAGGTTTTAAAGCAAATTCAACGCGGTATTAGGAATCTTGCAGAGATTATTTATAATATCAATTTTGTTTCCGAATCAATAGAGGTTGCCTCAAGAAATGCGGGAATAACTGCTTTTCATGCTGGCAGAGAGGGAAGGGGTTTTGAGGTAATTGCACGAGAGATGACAGTTCTGGCGCGCAATGTCCAGGGACCGACAAAAGTTATTCCTGTAGTATCTAACGAATTATTAAGAAATATTGATGAATTAAATCAAGATTTAAAAAAGATTCAAGATGTAATTACATATTTAAGAGAGATTGGTGAAAAGTTTTTGACTATCAATAACGAATTGCTCACCTTGATTCCGGAGCTTGAAAATTCTATAAGGGATATATCTAATAGTATATCTGTCCAGAAGGATTTGCATATAAATTTGCAAAAAGAAAGTGATAAGTTGTCTGAATATCTTGGTGATATTTATCGTATCATTAGAACAACCGCAATAACAGAAATGTTTTTAGGTGCATTTTTTCAGCACCTTAATAATTTAAAAAACAACTTGATGATTGCCGAAGACGAACAGAATTTTTATTATATCTTCAATAGCATAAAACAGGTATTGGATAATGAACCAAAATTAGAGGGAGGACATGAGGAATTTTTCAATGTTGCATTAAAAAAGCTTGAAATGCATACTTCAGAAAGATTGATATTACAGTTTATTTCGGAAGCAAAACATCTCAACGAAGTAATAGGAGTAATATCTGAAAGAATAAAATCCTGGACAAAAACCCATAATTTTGCAAATGAAGCATTGACCCGTGCCAAAGTTTTTTATAAGGATATTAGTGAATTACTTTGTTCTTTGAATGAAAAATCAAATAACTTAAAGAAACTTATTAATAAAGTAGAAAGGCCGGTTCAGGAATTAAAAAGGATATCTGAACGTTCGCGTCTTTTGGGTTTATATGCGGGTATTGAAAGTGCACGCAGTGGAAAATATGCTGAAGCACTCGGGGTTGTTACTAATGAAATTAAGACGCTTTCAATGAGGTCCTCTGAATTCGTTGGAAGCGTTGACTCGGTTGTTGGAGAGATATTGAAGAATATAAATTATCTCATTTCGTGTTTTTCCCGAACTACTGAAGATGTTGAATTGGGTGTAGCGTCTCTAACTATCTCAATGGAGGCAGTTGGTGAGAGCGGTAAAGTTCTTGATAACATTACAGCTCTTTCGCAAGAAATGTTGTCTTCTACGATGGAAATGGTAAATCAGTGTGGAATGCTTGGAGAACACTACCGGAATTTTGATACTGAATACCACAAAATAGGTGAATATTTTTCTTCCTATGGAACGACAATAAAATCAGGTGAAGAATTAACAAAGCAAATGAAGACAATTATAAATGAGTTCAAAAAAGAGATTTCTCTGCTTACAACCAAGAGGAAGAAGATAGTATTGCGTGCGACTGAAGACCCAATAACACTTGACCCGGCAATAAAAACAGATACTACAAGCCATCAGGTAATTGAACAAATATTTACCGGGCTCTATACCTTTGATCAGTTTAACCGATTGATTCCCGGTGTCGCATTATCATTCACAGTATCTGAAGACGGAAAGGTTTGGGATTTCCATCTTAAAAAAGGGGTGAAATTTCATAATGGAAAAGAAGTGCAAGCAAAGGATATTTTGTTTTCACTGGATAGGGTTAAAAAGGGTCCTAATGCAAATTTTATAGAGTATCTAAACGAGATGGTTGTTATTGACCCTTACCATATAAGGTTTATACTGAAATTTCCTTATATTCCGTTTCTTGCAAACCTTGCCTGTGGTGTATGTGATATAGTTCCTTCAGACTTTAATCCAGATAAGCCGGTGGGTTGTGGTCCATATAGACTTGTTTCTTATGAAAAGAATAACGAAATTGTTCTTGAGGCTTTTGATGAATTCTATGACGGCAGACCACCGATTGATGAATGTGTGATTAAAACCGTCCGAGACGACAGGGAAGCGATTGAATTATTTAAAAATGGTGAAATTTCTATCCTTGATTTAACCCCGGATATGCTACAAGAATTTTCGCAGGAAGGAATTTATACGGGTCCTGCCCTATCTACTCAGTATCTTGCTATAAACTTTTCTAAAAAAAATCCATTTTTTGATTTAAATGTGCGAAGAGCAATGAATTACGCTATTGATCGCGACTATTATTGTCGCACATTGTTGAAAGGAAAAGCAATCCCCGCATTTGGAGTATATCCACCCGGACTTCCTGGATATAATAGAAATCTTCAGGTTTATCAATATGATATCAAAAAAGCTCGGGATTTAATGCGCCAGGCAGGATTCGGGGGTGGAATTCCAGAGGAATTCGTCTTTGATGTCCGGGCAGGGGTTGATACAGTCAAAAGGGCAGAATTCATAAAAGATTCGTTTGCCAAGATTGGTATCCATCTACAGATAAATCCCCTGCCCTGGAAAGAGTTTCTTGATAAAACATATAGTGGAAATAGTGTGCTCAGTCTGAGGGGGTGGGTATCGGACAACGGTGACCCAGATAATTTTGTCTATACACTATTTCATTCAAAGAATTTTGGAGCGAGTGGCAACACCTCTTTTTATGCTAATGAAGAACTTGATAAAATGATTGAGTCAGCCAGGGCTGAACAGATTCCAAGACGAAGAATTGAACTATATCAAAAGATAGAAAATTTTATTGTGGAGAATGCGCTCTGGGTTTTCATTTCCCACGGAGTCGATTGCTACGCCGTTCAAAAGAATATAAAGGGGTTTACAGTTGACCCTTTTGGTTTGGTCCGTTTTCGCAACCTATTTTGCTTATAATTATGGATACATTGATAGTTTTTAAGGTTGCCGATGAATCAGTCGGCTTAGATATTAAGAAGGTGCGGGAGGTTACAGAATTATCTTCTTATGTTCCTGTACCTAAAACACCGGATTTTTTAACAGGACTGGCAAATATAAGGGGAGAGGTTGTGCCGGTCATTTCCTTACGCAAACGTCTTGGTCTTGCCGGCGAGGAGCTCTGTAATATATTAGTGGTTGTTGAAGAAGAAGATAGAATAGCTGGTTTGCGAATTGACCATCTGCTCGGGACAAAAAAGATTGATGAAAGATTGATAAATAAGCATTCTGAATTGCTTTCTACGAAAAAAGAAAAGGATTTCTTCATTGGTGCTTATGAGACCGAAGAGAAACCGATTTTGATATTAAACCTTGCGCGAGTTTTTGCAAAGGAGTGATAAAAAAAGATATTGACTTTTTTAAAAATTAAGATAGAATTAATTTACTATGGATATAAGAAAAAGGGTAATCATCTTATCACATAGGAGTTTGAGGAAAAAGGAGGTTAAATGAGAATACTGGTGGTGGACGACGCCATGTTTATGCGTCGGATGCTAACCGATATTTTAGAAAAAGGTGGACATAGTGTTTGTGGGGAAGCATCAACGGGTAAAGAAGCGGTGGAACGATATAAAGAATTGAAGCCTGATTTGGTTACTATGGACATTATTATGCCGGATATGAGCGGGATAGAAGCGGTTAAAGAAATAAAAAAGATTGATCCGAAGGCGAAGATTTTAATGGTATCAGCAATGGGTCAGCAGGCACTTGTGCTTGAAGCGGTTCAAGCAGGTGCAATAGACTATGTAGTAAAACCCTTTCAACCTTCAAGGGTTCTTGAGTCTATTGAACGGATTATGAAAAAATAAGTAATAATTTATAAAAGATGGCTGAAGAATATTTATCCCTTTTTATCAGTGAGACTGAATCATATATAAAACAACTTGAAAAGGAACTTTTGGTCCTTGAGAAGGATGGGAAAAACCGAAATTCAATACTTGAGGTTTTTAGAATTTTACACACAATTAAAGGGATGGCACAGACAATGGGTTTTGATGAACTTGGTAATTTAGCACACTCAGTTGAAGACTTGCTCACCGAACCCAAAACAAAAGGGAAGATAGATGGAAAAACTGTGGAATTTCTCTTTATTATAGTTGATTACTTTTCTCAGTTTTTAAAATCAGTAAAAAATAATGTGGTTGCACCACCCGTAATTGAGTTATTGACAATTTGTGAAGACATTAAACAGGGAAAGGAAGTTACATTAAAGAAAGGTGCGGTTGAAGGTGAAGGATTTGGCGAGATCAGAGTAAAAATGTCAAAGATTGATAATCTATTCAATCTTACGAATGAATTACTTATAATAAAATCCCGTCTTGTAAAATTGAGTTCGGAGATAAAAAATAGTGAACTACAAAATATTAGTGAAAATGCGTCAAGGTTAATATCCGCATTACAGGATGAAATGATGCGATTACGAATGCTTCCATTGTCAACAGTATTTGAATTTTTCCCACGCTGGCTTAGGGATGAGGCAAAAAAACAGGATAAAGAGGTTGAATTTGTAATAATTGGTGGTGAACTTGAGGTTGACCGTTCAATCATAGATATTCTTAAGGAACCCATTATGCATCTTTTACGAAATGCCCTTGATCATGGGATAGAGAAAAAGGGCAAAATAACTTTGAACGCAACGAGAGAAAAAGAAATCATTAGAATCAGCGTTTCCGATGATGGAAAAGGAATTGATTCCGAACAGATTAGAAGACTGATTGTTGAAAGGAATATCGTTGATTATAAAACTGCACAGGCATTGGGCGGTGATGAGTTGTATAAATTTTTATTGAGACCCGATTTTTCAACAAAAAAGGATGTATCAAAGGTTTCGGGAAGGGGAATAGGACTTGATATAGTCAATTCTTTTGTTAAGGAATTGGGCGGCAGACTGGAGATAAAATCGGAGAAAGGGAAGGGCTCAACATTTATTATTGAACTACCCATCAGTCTCGCCGTGATACGTGCTCTTATTTTGAGCATGGACAGCCAGCGTTATGCACTTCCGCTTAATTTAGTTCAGGAAACTTTTTATATTGATGATAATAATATCCAGACCGTTTGTAACCATGAACTTATTAAACTTAGAAATAGTATTCTGCCTCTGGTTAGAATATCTGAAAAATTAAATTGCACAACAAAGTTAGGGAAAAAATCGGTTGTTGTTGTTAATTACGAAGGGAAAAAAAGAGGATTTATTGTTGATGAGATATTAAGTGAGGATGAAATTGTTGTTAAAAAAACAGACCGATTTTTGCCTTCTTCACTATATTCAGGCTGTTCAATTTATGGGGATGGCAAGCCTATATTAATCCTTGATCCGAGGGGGTTTGAATGATTGATGCAAAAAATCTTACCGTAAAACAGATTGATGCTCTCACCGAAGTCGCTAATATTGGAGGTGGGCATGCAGCCACATCATTATCCCAGTTACTTGGTAAAAAAGTAATGATTCGTGTTCCAAAACTTTATACGGGACAACTTGAAGAAGTGATATTAAAGATTGCTGACCCCAATGATGTTGTTGCATCAGTTCTATTATATTTCCTTGGTGATTTGACGGGGAGAACTCTCCTTATTTATCCTTATGAAGATGCCCAGGAACTAACAAGGTTATTGATGCCAGAAGGACACGAAAGCACAATTGAAATCCAGGAATCACTACTTAAGGAAGTTTCAAATATATTGTCCTGTGCCTATATGAACGCCCTGGGCGAATTACTTGGACTTTTGATTCTCCCTTCAGTTCCCGGGATGATAATTGATATGATTGGTGCGGTTCTCTCCAGTGTCATTGTTGAATTCGGCAATGAGAAAGACTTTATTTTCTGCATTGAGACTCAATTTGATTTTGGAGATTTCAACAAGCCGTTATCAGCCTATTTTCTCTTGCTACCTGATAATTCAAGTTTAGAAGTTATGTTGAAAAAACTAAATTTAGTATAAAATGATTTCCCCAGAAGAATATAAGGTATTGAAAAGTTTTGCAGAAAGAATCCCGGCTAATGACCCAGGTGCACATAACAATCTGGCAGTAGTGTATTATAATAAAGGGCTCTATGAGGAAGCAATTCAGGAATTGGAAAAGGCACTAAGCATTGACCCGAATTTTACGCTTGCAAGAAACAATTTAGAGATAATTTTAAAAAAATCTGGAAAACTTGATAACAAGGTAAAGGAACTTGCACACCATATTGATGTTGAGCCATTTGATGAAATAAAAACCCTTGAACTTGCTGATACCTACCGGAAATTGAATCGGTATTCTCAGGCAATAATCTACTACCGTAAGGTCCTTGATTTTAACCCAGGTTCTTACGAAGCACATTTTGGTCTTGGTATTACGCTTAGACACCTGGGCAAATATGATGATGCCCTTGAGGAAATAAAAAAGAGTCTTGAAATAAAGATTTCGCCAGAAGGTTATCGCCTGCTTGGTGAGATATATTTTAACAAAGGCATCATCGACCTTGCGATCAAAAATTTCGAGGAAGCAATAATGCTTGATCCAGCTTCGGCTGAAGCTCATTTCTTTTTAGGCTTTGCTATGGGTGAGAAGGGAATGCACAAAGAAGGAAGGGAAGAAATTAAAAAGGCAATTCAGTTGAATCCCGCACTCGCCCAATTTGAACCAAATCTGCCAATTGAATTAAAAGAACACAAGGGCTACCTTGATTTTTTAAAGGAACAGCTGGGAGTTCCCAAAAGTTCAGTAAACGAGTTTCAGGTTCATAATAATCTGGGTATTACATACCGGAATAAGGGTTTGTTTACTGAGGCAAAAAGAGAATTTGAAGAGGCTTTGAAATTTAAAGATGATGATGCTGAATTGTTTGCTTCTTTAGGTGAGGTAAATCTTTTTTTAAACAAACTGGATGATGCTTATAACTATTTTTCCCGCTGTCTTGCACTTGATTCACTGTCGGTAAGAGGGCTCAATGGTTTGGGCGTTGTCTGTTTAAAGAAAAATAATTATGGAGAGGCTAAAACTTATTTTGAGAAAGTGCTCGCAGTTGATAAAACTTATATACAGGGTCTTGCGAATCTTGGGCTTGCTAATTATTTATTAAATCAGATTGAAGAAGCGGTGAAGATTTTTAATGCCGCTATAGAACAAGGTAGTGAAGATGCAAAATACAATTTAGGTATGTATTTTTATAAAAAGGGTGATTATGAACAGGTATTAAAACTCTTTAAAGATGAATCTGTTGATAGCAAGTTTTTCCGCGGTCTTGTTTATGCCGAGTTAGGAAGAGATGATGAGGCAGTAACTTCATTTAAAAATGTCATCAATGTTCTGCCGAGTTATGCAGGTGCATACTATAACTTGGGCTTTTTACTGATGAAAATGGGACAATTTGAAGACGGTTTATCAAATATCCGAAAGGGTATGGAGATAGAACCGAACTACGAAAAAGAAAAATATCGTATTGCAATTGCACCCGAATTATATGAATATGGCTTATACTATACACCGTTCCGAATAGAAGAAAAATTTGAAGAAAAAATTATTGAAGAAGTTGAAGAGTTTTTCCCGACTCTGGAAGTTCCCACACCTCAGGATTATATACAGGAAGCAGAAAATTTGTTGAAAAAGAATGAATTTGATAAGGCGTTAAATATGATTGATGAAGCACTTAAACTCGTTCCGGAAATGAGTGAACCAGTTATACTGAAATCTAAGATTTTGTTTCAGGCTGGTAATATTGATGATGCACTTAATCAACTTGAAAGTTTTACAAAAAAACACCCTGATGACATTGATTCTATTTTGACACTTGCGAATATGCTAAAGACACTTGGCAAATTAAAAGAGGCCAAAGAGAAATATCGTAATCTTTTGCTAATACAAAAAGATAATTTTGACTGGCTCAAAGAACTGGCTTCATTAAGTTTTGCCTTGAATGAGTTGGAAGATGCTTTGATTATTTATAATCAGTTATATGAGAAAAATCCTGACGACATTTCAGTTAATTTAGGACTATTGAGTATACACCTGAAGAAAAAGGATTTGGAAAAGGCGGCGAAATATATTGATATGCTTGAGAAAGACAAACCTGAAATTTATGACTTTTACGCTTCAGCAGGATTGTATTATCTTGAAAAGAATGAACGAAGTAAGGCAAAGAATTATTTTGAACGGGCAGTAGAACTTGAGCCTTCAAAGCCAATTCCTTACTATAACCTCGGCATTATTGCTGTTCAGGAGGGTAAATTCGACGAAGCATGCAGTTACTGGAAAAAGGCAATGCTTTTAAGTCCGGACGAAGACCTGGCAAGTAAAATCACCCATTGTTTGAATATAACTATGGAAATGATGGAATTCTTAAAAAGTAGTTTATAGGTGAAGGAGGTTATGATTAAATATGGCAGATGAACTTGCAATGGACTCCAAAGCACTCATATTTGCTACACTGGCAGATGTCTATTTAACTTCGGGTATGGTTGATGAAGCAATATCAATTTTAAAAGATGGGTTGAGTAGAAATCCCAATTATACACTCGCTAAGATAATCCTGGGAAGGGCATATTATCTTAAAGGCGATATAGAACAAGCACGGAAAATTCTTGAAGAAATATATGAACAGGCAAAAGAAAGTGAAAACGAAAATCTTTATTTAGGATATATATATAACAAACTTGGTGATTATGAAAAGGCAATCCAATTTTATGAGGCAACATTAAAGATAAATCCTGAAAATAAAGAGGCAAAGCAAGAGCTTGAATTGTTAAAACCAAAGCCACAGGTTGTTGAGGTTGAGAAAGGGGTAGTGCATGAAAGACCTTTTGAGACTATTACCCCTGAAATGATTGCAGTCCCGAAAGAGAAAATTACTAAACCTGAACTGCCGATAGAGGAAGTTATTGAGAAGATAGAACCTGAAAGAGAAAAGATAACTGAACCAGAACCGGAAATTAAACCTGAAGAAGTTTCAAAGTCTGAACCGGTTCAGGTGGTTCCTGTCCAGAAGCCTGTGGAGGTATCGAGGAAAGAAGAGGAGATAGAACTTATACCCGTTTTACCGGAAATAGGACTTGAGCCTGTGGTTGAAGAGAAAGAAATTGAAAAAGTAAGTCCGCTTGATGCCTTGAACGAACCTATGAAAAGATTGACTGATATAAAGTCTGTAAAGGGTGCATTTATATTATCACGCGATGGGTTACTCATTCAGAGTTATTATCAAGGCAGGGATGATATAGAAGAAATTTGTGCTCTTCTTGCCGGCGTATACAATGATGCCGACAATGCCTTTAAATTTTTGCAAACGGGTTGTTTAGAAAAGTTTATTATTGAAAAAAGTGATGAGACAATCTGTGTAATTACAGCAGGTGAATCACTTTTGTGCATAATAACAAAGCCTGAAGCAAAACCAGGACTTGTATTTGTTTATGCACGCAAAATTATTGAAGAAATTAGAAAAATACTGGGGTAAGTTATGGATTTATCTCAAATTATAAAAATTCCGAGGGTTTTAGGCGTGGGTCTGGCAACTTATGATGGTTTCATAATAGATAGCCAGCTCGTTCATGGCTTTGATGCAGAAAAATTTGGAGCAATGTCAGCAAAGATTGTGAATCAAATCAAAAGAAATTTTGGGAAGGAAAATCCGTCTATAATCCTTTATACAGATAAAATCATATTTCTTGCAAAGGCAAAGAACGAAGGTGTCTTTTTTGTCGTTGCAGATAAGGAAGCAAACTTAGGTCTTATCAAAATAAAATTTGAAAAGATGTAGGAAAAAACTTCGGGCTTGCATTTAATGCGGACGGTTTAATTATGAAAACAATATTGGTTCGGTTGTTAATTATGATACTCATATTTGGCTGTCGCCAGAAGACGAAAACAAATACACCCTGGCATGAAATAGCACGCAGACAGATGGTGAAAGAACAGATTGTTGCGCGAGGGATTATTGACTCAAATGTAATAAATGTAATGCTCAAGGTTGAAAGACACAAATTCGTTCCCAAGGAATACGAAAGATATGCATATACAGATGGACCTTTACCTATCGGTGAGGGGCAGACGATTTCCCAGCCGTATATTGTGGCGTTAATGACCCAAGTTTTAGAACTCAAAGGAAGCGAGAGGGTCTTAGAAATTGGCACTGGCTCAGGATACCAGGCAGCAATTCTATCACTTCTGGTAAAAGAGGTTTATACGATTGAAATAATTCCTGCGCTTGCAAATTCAGCACAGCAGCGCCTTGAAAGTCTTGGTTATAAAAATGTATATGTAAAATGTGGAGATGGATTTCTGGGGTGGCCAGAAAAGGCACCATTTGATGGAATAATAATAACCTGCGCAGCACCAAGGGTTCCTGAACCATTGATAGAACAACTTGCAGAGGGTGGTAGACTGGTAATGCCCGAAGGTGAAGATTGGCAGATGCTCGTCTTATACAAAAAAATTGGTGGTGGATTACAAAAGAAGGAACTTATTCCTGTCTTGTTTGTGCCTATGAAAGGGAAGATAAGAGAGTAAGCCCACCAGGAAATTACGAATGACCCTGCCTGGTGTGTTATTCATTTTATCACTGAGTATGTATAACTATCCTTAAGCTTCCGGGCTGTTTTCAGATAATGCATTATATATTGTCCACAGTTTGAACCAATTTTATTTTCTTCAAGTTCACCAATGCTTAAAATTACTTCATAACCGGCTGCTTTTAACCGCTCTATTATCTCATTTTTTTCGTTTTCTATTTTAATGTATGAAACTACTTTGTTTTCAGAAGCGGTAAGGGTGGGATTTACTGGCGTAATCTTTATCATAAATTTTTCAGGTTTGAAATGTCTTAATAGCACATTTTCATCAACAGGCATATCTTCAGCAAGGGCAAAATTTAATGCAATTTTTCTATCCCCATTTTGATAAAATACTTCACCGAAATCGGAAATTTGCTCGAAATTCCATTTGTTTATGGGAACAAGCCAATCTCTTAATCTGTCGTCCGTTGTATGGATGGAAAATTGTAACTGAAATTTACCCGTGTAATATTTCTGTTTTATTTTCAACATTTTGGCAAAAAATTTTTCTCTGCCAGACGGTGCGATTGTGGAGATGCACACCATAAGTCCGGGTGCATTATAGAGTTCTGGTAATCTTTCAAGAACCTCAAGGACTTCATCATTAAAAACAGGCTCGCCAATGCGGGCAAATTGAATCTTGAACTTTTTTACGGGAATCTTGCTATCAGGAAAGCGATTTTTAATCATAAAATCTATCTGTTGAATGATGTCTTCTGCGGATAATTTTCCTTTATAAGTTCCTCCTGCATCACAGATTTTGCACTTTACCGGGCAACCATAGAGTGTAGATACAATTAAAACCCATTTTTCTTCACGGGGGATTGGAGGCTGAACAGATTCAACAAATTCAGTGAATAGTCCATTACCCATTTCAGCAATGTATACGACGGCGATGTCTTCTCTTCCTGCCTTGCCTATTATTTTCATATTTATCAATGGTCCTTAGTTTTTGCCATACTATTTTTAAAATAATGCAGAGTAAAGTCTGCCACTACTTCTTGGGACAACTATCATCGTGTCGTTCTCCCATTGTTATTTCCATAGCAGTTTTAATCCCATTGCCCACTGCGATTGCTGTCTGTCTAAAAATCTTATTCTTCACATCTCCAATCATATATAACTTTTTGTTTTTTTCAAGCATTTTTAGTTTATGTTTTATATTTTTGCTTAAGAAATCAAGGTTTGGTTCCCGACCGATTGCCACAATAAGATAGTCTACAGAAACTGACTTTTTATTCTTTGGATGTAAAACGAGTTTCTTATTCTTTAATTGAATTTTTGTAATTTCAAAATTGGTTATATACATTATATTCTTATTTTCCATACATCTTTTAAAAAGTATTGGCAGGCATTTATGTTTATCAGTTCTATTGAATATGATAATTTTATTCTTTTTGCTTAAACCTATTGCATAATCAAATCCTGCGTCACCCGAACCAATTATTCCAATTTTTTTCCCATTTAGTTTTTTAAGGTTAACAACTTCATAAAATATTTTTGATTCAGTATTGCGTGGTATCTTAATATTCAATCTTTTCGGCTTTGTTCCTGAAGCAACAATTAGTATTTCTGACTGGTATCTACTCTTATTTGTTTTAATCGAAAAACCATCTTTATAATCAATAGATTCAACATTTTCTTTTGTAGGATTTATATTGTTGAACTCCAATTGTCTGCAAAAAAGATTCACAAGTTCTTCGCCTGTTATTTTTTCGGGAAACCCTAAGTAATTTTCAACAAGATTGGCATTTCTAAGGAGACCACCCGGCTTATTCCGTTCAAATATAATAAAATCAATCTCATATCTTTTCAGTTGTATCGCGCAGGCAATACCAGCAGGACCAGCACCGATAATTGCGACTTTGAATGTTCTCATTTAATCAAATTTTCTGTAAGAACAGGAATGGCAAATCCATAGGTGAGATTTATAAGTGTAGCGCGATGCATCATTTCATTCTGGGTTGCGGTTCCATCAATGACAAAGAATACTTCAAACCCCTTCATGAATGCATTCCGAGCTGTGGTCTCGCAGCACAAATTTGTCATAACGCCAGTGACGACAACCTGCTTTGCTTTAAATTTTTTCAAAAGTTTTTCTAAATTCGTTTTGTAAAATGCATCATACTGGGTTTTTACAATTACAGGTGAGCCAGGCACATAGATTTCATCGCTCAGTTTGTAATAATCATTATCCTGTGTAATTATCTCGTCCCACCATTTCTTGAGCATACCAGCATTTTTCCGAGTATTAATATGCTGGGTGAATATTACCGGTCTTTTTTTTTACGAAAAAGTTCTATGAGTTTATTAATATTTGGAATTATTGCAGGTGCTGAAGGTATAAATGCGTGCGAGTTTCTTTCAAGAAAGTATTTCTGCATATCAATAACAAGCAGGGCAGAGGTTTCAGGATTAAATTTTATATAGGGAAAATGATAGAGTACCCTTAATTCTCTTAAAAATTTTCTGGACTTGTTTAAAATATTCTTATGAGTAAAATAAATTTCTTTACCCATTCACCTGAGACTTTTTCTGGTTTATTGGCGGTAGTTTATTGCATTTTTGTTGATATTCATCAATCAATTTCTTGTATTCTTTTTCTGGTTCGCTTGTGGTTTGGAATCTGAAAAATGCAGCGATATTGAAATCCGGGTCTTTTTTTTCAAAGATTAATTGCATAGTCTGGGCAAGGCTCTGTGTACATCCAATATAAACAATATCCTGCAAAATATCCGATAGTTCAAATACCCCGGGATAATCCGGTGCATTCTTTAACTGCTCGGGTATCAATTTTCTCCATCCACTATCAATTGGCATAAGAGATTATATATAAAAAAATTAGTCTGTCAATAATACGATTTAAATCAAATGATTTCTCACCTTCTTCATTATTTACTATTTTTATGATATTTCAAAATCTGTTGTTACTCTATTTCTTCCATTCTGTTTACTCTGATACATCAATTTATCTGCCCTCTTTATTATTGATTTTAGTGTATCTTTCTCTTTTATGAGGGTGGCACCAATAGAGACAGTGATATTTATAAAATCTGAATTAACTCTTATATTGGAGAGACTGACTAAATTTTTGAATTTATGGGCAATTGTATATAATTGAGTGTCATTAACATTCGGAATAATGACAATAAATTCTTCACCGCCCCAGCGACCTACAAGGTCAAATGAACGCGAATTTTTTATAAGAAGATTGGCGAGCATTTTAAGAACGCGGTCTCCAGTTTCATGACCATATTTATCATTTATTGACTTGAATAAATCTATGTCAATAAACAGGAGCCCGAATTGCCAACCAAACCTTCTAAATTCGTTCAACCGTGCATGAAGTTGTATTTCTATATATCTTCTATTAGCAATCTTTGTTAGGCTATCAATCAAAGCAAGCTTTTCAAGTTCATGGATTCTTACATTCAAATCATCTATTTCCGAGTTGTCGTAGAAGATTTCTATCGCACCAATAACATTGTGATTTTCATCAAATACAGGATATGTTTTTATTTGAACCAAAACTCTATATCCCTCGCGGTGTTTGAAATATAATTCTGTATTATAGGGATGTTTAGAATTCAAGGTTTTTAATACAGGACAAAACTCAGGATTTTCACAGCATTTCTTTCCTTCTTCATTAATATGAATTAGTATGTCATCACCACAACTTTTTCCAATAACATCTTCTGCTTTATATCCGGTAATTTGCTCAGCTCTTGAATTCCAGTATATTATCTTTTTATTTCGGTCTACGAAATAGACCCCCTGGTTAAGGTTTTCCAAAAGTATCTGGCAAAAATTATGACAGTCTAAATTTGATATTGATTGTGCCATACAAATTTTTCTATGGGTACTCTTTGGGGCCTATTTTTTTCTGCCTCAATCTGTTTTTCAGAAAGAACCATGCTGATTTTATCTGAATGTTTGCCCACAATTACAAGGGTAATTAGTTCCATGTCACCAGGAATTTTTAAGATTTCTTTTACCTTTTGCTGATTATAACCCGCAATTGGATGGGCGACCAGTCCGAGTTCAGTTGCCCGCAATATTATTGCGGCGGTTGCCATTCCAGTATCAAATAAATAGTATTTTCTGCCATCTTTCATTATACAATCAAGTTCAGGTTTGCTAAAAACTGCAATAATCATACTCGCTGACCTTGCCCATTCATTATTATTTTCTCCTAACCAAAGGCAACATCAAGTATCATCATAATCAAAAATCCTATGATTGTGCCGCCGGTTGCAAATTCTACATTACCGTTCCGTTGTGATTCAGGGATTACTTCTTCTACAACAACGAACAGCATGGCACCCGCCGCAAAACTCAATGCATAAGGAAGCAATAAGTGGGCATATATGACCGCAGAACATCCAATTATCGCCGCAATTGGTTCTACTACACCTGATAATTGACCAAACCAGAAACTTTTAAATCTGGAAATTCTTTCCCGGTATAGTGATATTGAAACTGCAAATCCTTCGGGAATATTTTGAATACCTATTCCAATTATTAGCGCCAGTGCACCGGTGAAAGTTGAGTCAGGAAAACCACTGACCGCAGAGCCGATTGCAACTCCAACCGCCAGTCCTTCTGGAACATTATGGAGTGTTATGGCAAGAACTAAAAGTATACTACGGTGCCACGAAGTTTTAATTCCTTCGGATTCTGCAGTTGGAAACCCAAGATGAAGATGGGGGAGAACCATATCAACAACTCTCAGAACAATTGCACCAATTAAAAAACCAACGGTTGGAGCAAACCAGGAGAGGAAAGAATTATATGATTTAGCAATTTCTATTGCTGGAGCAAGCAGCGACCAGAAACTTGCCGCGACCATAATTCCGCCTGCAAATCCTAACATTGTATCAAATAATTTCTGGCTGAATTCTCTTTTTAAAAAGACAAGTGCCGAGCCTAAACCAGTGAATAACCAGGTGAAGCATCCTACAATGAGAGCAATGATAACCGGATTAATCTTATTGATTAAATCGTCCATTCTATTTTAGAGTATCTGTAAGTTCCTTTTTGATTATCTATTTAATTTCTTGTGGCATAACCACCAGTCAAAACATTCATATTCACCAATCTTTGCTTTTTCAATTCGTTCTTTGGCAGTTTTGACATCCTTTGCTGGTGGAACAATCACATGGTCTTTTACAATTTCATTATTAGGCCAGTTTGCCGGCATTGCCACACCGTATTTATCTGAGATTTGCATTGCTTCAACAGCCCTCAGAATTTCATCTATATTTCTACCGAGTTCTTGAGGATAATAAAATATTATTCTAATTTTCCCCTTATCGTCAACCACAAAGACCGCTCGAACAGTATTGGTCCCCTTGCCTGGATGAATAAGACCAAGAGTTTCTGCTACTGCGCCGGTATCAGCAATGATGGGGAATTGTATTTCAACCCCTAACTTTTCTTTTATCCATTCTTCCCATTTGATGTGTGAAAAGACCTGATCAACACTGAGACCTATCAGTTCGCAATTCAATGCCTTGAATTTCTCGTACCTTTTTTGGAATGCAACAAATTCAGTGGTGCAGACTGGTGTAAAGTCCGCAGGATGGCTGAATAAAACAAACCATTTACCTGCGAACGCTTTTGGTAGCTCCAGAACACCATGTGTGGTCTGGACTTTCATCTCTGGGAAATCATCTCCCAGAAGCGGCATCCTTTTTTCGGTTATTTTGTCCATATTACCTCCTTTTTCAATAAAATTACTCTTCAATTTTCTTTATTATTTGGTTGGTTTTTACTGTTAATTTTTTCTTTCCAGAAATATTACAGTATGCTTCAAAAGTGATAGTGTCATCTATTTTTGCCTCCGGAATTATGTAAATGTATCTTTGAATCGTGTTATCTATCTGTTGAACGCTTTTCTGTTCTATTATCTGGCTATCGTTAAGTTCAATTTCGAGCTTATTGATATAATGCTTTTGTGCATCGCGAACCGGATGTTTAATTGAAACTTGTAAAATCTTGCTGGTTGTATCAAATTCAGCAACAATTTCACTCGGTGGATGGGCATAGGTGATATTAGCTATTACTAATGTCATTATTGTAATAAGAATCAAGTGCTTCATTTTTGCCTCCTTAAAAATATGTCAGATAAATGACAATTAATGCGTGTATCGTTGCGAGAAGAATAGCGATAAGGGCGATGAATCTATGTATCTTTAAGGGCGCTTTAATGATTTTTAAACCTGTAAGAACTGCCAATAACACGCATATATAAGTAACAATGCCTAAAGGTTTTATTAAATCACCAATCATTGTAATTTCCCATTATTATCGTCCGAATGAATTTGGAGGCTACAATTAAAAAAGTTCTTCTGTAGCGTCCAACTTTAGATGGACGAGTATTTTTTAACACTACTCTCCCCAGACAATCGTTCCTTTATTTGCAAGATTATATACCTCTGCCTCAAGAATTGTCTGATGCCTCTTTTCATCCTCAGCCAGTTGTTCAAATAACTTTTTACCTTCCCGGTCTTTTATACTTTTTGCAATCTTCAAATATCTGGACATCGCCATTTTTTCCGCCTTTATCCCGATATTCAAAACATCAATAATCTCATCCTTATTTGGTTCAAAATCTCCTGATACCTCGGGCTTTATATTTTTTGATGCCGGGGCAAAGCGCGAAAGGTCTATGGCTGTTTTACCCTTACGGGCTTCAATAATGTTATGGATATATTCGTAATGCCTTGCCTCAAATCCAGCAAGTTCTAAGAATAGCTTTTTTCCTGCTTCACTCTGTGCCTTTCCTGCGGCATCAGTATAGAAATCCTGTGCCTTTTTTTCCGCTATTAGGGCACTTGTAAGTAGTCTGTTTATACTCGTTACTTTCCTCTTTGTTGTTTTTTTCTTTTTCATTTTACCTCCTTCCGCCTAAAAATGTTAATATTTCTTCAAAATCGGGTAATTGGGGAATATCATAGGTCTTCATCCAGACAACAAACTGATTTTCATCGATTATGATATTCGCCCGTTCTGAGAAACCTTCTTTTTCCCTGAATATTCCAATTTTTTGAGCATATTCACCATGGGGCCAGAAATCAGACAAAAGCCGGGTCTCTTTGACACCCATATCTTTTGCCCAGGCATGCTTTGAAGGAACCGGGTCAACACTGATACCAAATGCTACAGTGTTTAATCTATCAAACTCGGTCTTGTATTGTTCCAGTGCCTTCATTTGTTTAGTACAGACACCGGTCCAGGCAAGGGGGTGGAAGGATAAAAGAATCTTTTTGCCTTTGAAATCAGCAAGTTTAACCTCCTGATTATGCTGGTCTTTTAGAACAAATTCAGGAATTTTATCACCAACTTTCACCATTTAGCCTCCTTTATTCTCTTCAAAAAATTTTCTAACAAAATCCAATCGCTTTTCCGTATTTCTATAAATTATCGGGATTTTATCATCTTTGTAAACATTGAGGTTCTCTTCAAATGTTGTCCTTTTTGGATTTTTGTATATTATTCCAAGTGGCATCGGGTCTTCCTCACAGGCTTTTTTAAATGCCCCATAGCGGTCAAGTGGGTTATAGGAGTTATCAAGATAATAAGTGTGTTCTCTGAACCAGGAATATGTATTAAATTTATTGAAGGTAACACAGGGTTGTAATACATCAATAAGTGCATATCCTTTATGCAAGATTGCCTGTTTTATGATTTCTTTTGTTTTCTCAACATCACCAATGAAAGTTCGTGCGACGAAGGATGCATCCAGAGCAATCGCTATGGCGATAGGATTGAATGGTGTCACGAAGACACCATCTACCTGGACAGGTGTTTTAAATCCCATTTGGCTCGTTGGTGATGCCTGCCCTTTTGTCAATCCATACACCATATTATTGTGGACGATATTTGTAATATCTGGATTCCGTCTTATTGTATGTATGAAATGATTTCCGCCCTCTGCGTATGTACATCCATCACCACTCACAGCAATAACAGTTAATGCCGGATTCACTGATTTGATTGCAGTTGCAGCTGAAAGGTATCTTCCGTGCAATCCATTAAAGAGATTTGTCTTTAGATAATGGGGTAGTTTTGCAGCCTGACCGATACCAGAAACGAGCACGAGTTTTGATGGTTCAATATCCAGTTCACTTAATGCTTCTTTTATCGTATTCAATATACCAAAATTACCGCAACCAGGACACCAGGCAATATCAATATCGTCAAGGGTAAATCTGTTTTTTTTCATAATTATTAAGCCTCCCTTATTTCTATCATATTACCTTCAGGATCCTCAATAAAATATACCTTGCGCTCATTTCGTTTAATGGTGATGATTTTTACTTGTTTTTTTCTTAGATAATTTATGAATTGTTCCCGGTCGCTTACTGTTAATCCAAAATGGTGTAATCCGTAATGATTTTTTCTTTTCTCTACTCTATTTTTGTAATGCGGTTCAAATATTTCTAAAATAAGTTTTTCGGATTTCAGCCGGTAGAAACAGCAGGTAGAATTTGTTCTAAAAAGTTTTTTGACGATGTCGGTCTGGAGTCTTTCTCCTGAGATAAGTTTAAATCCCAAAATATTTCTGTAAAATTTTATCAAACGCTCGGCGTTTTTCGTGAATATTCCGATATGGTCACAGGAATAAATGCTTTTATTCATATTAACTCCTCTATTCCCTTTGTAATTTCTTCTACATAAAATGGTAATCCGTTATACTTTAAGATTAAATCTTTAATATCCACTCCAAAATTCAATTTCAAGAATTTTGCCATTTGTCCGGTCGCATTATTTTCAACCATACATAATTTTTTTGCATTGCTTAAATACTGATATGTAACTGGATGGATAGGATGGATCTGGCTGAAATATAGCATTGCTACATCATCTGAATTTATTCTTTCGATCGCTTCTTTTACAATCTCATAATTTGAGCCCCAGCACATCACGAGTAGTTTATAATTTTTCGACCCGATGAATTCAGGTTCAACCAAATCAGCGCTTATCACCCTATATTTATTCAACAATTTATTCATCATCTTAGTGCGTAGACTGAGGTCTTCAGAAATGTGTCCTTCTTCATCATGGTGATGGCAGTCCGCTATGACCAGGCCTTTACCGTAACCTGGTATTCCCCGTGGCGATATTCCAGATTCCGTAAGTATATACCGCTTATAATCCTCTGTTGTTTCAATTATATAATTTTCAATCTTTATATCCTCTACATTGAAAGGGATGACACTATATGAAGAATCAATAAAATATTGGTCAGTAAGTATGAAGACAGGAATCTGATATTTATCTGCAAGATTGAATGCCTTTTGAGTCAGGTAAAAACCCTGTTCAAAGTTGCCTGGAGCAAAGATGATGCGGGGAAATTCACCATGTCCGGCATACAAAGCGAGCTGGAGGTCTGCCTGCTCTGTTCTTGTTGGTAATCCTGTAGCAGGTCCTGGTCGCTGGGCAAGGTGAATTACCATTGGGGTTTCTTGTATTGCTGCCAAACTCAATCCTTCGGTCATCAAATCAAAACCTCCACCCGAGGTGGTGACCAAGGCACGGGCACCTGTGTAGGAACCACCAATGCCCATATTCATTGCTGATATTTCATCTTCAGCCTGTTCGGTTATTATGTCTAAATCTTTTCCAACCTGAGCAAGATATGTCCAGACACCACTTGAGGGTGTCATTGGATAGGCAGCAATGAATTTTACTCCGCCTGCTATCGCACCTAATGCAATCGCTGCTGAACCGTCAATAATTTTCTCTTTAAACACATCCTTGCTCGATGGAGAGGCAAAATTTATCAATTTTGGTCCTTTGACCTCTTCAGCCTTTTCAAATCCCAATTTTGCTGCCTGAATATTTTTTTCTACTATTGTCCCACCTTTAGCAACAAAATGAGTTTTGATAAGGTTTGCAAGGTTATCAAAGGAAATATTCATTAGACCAACAAGGAGACCGACTGCAATGGTATTAGCAAAAAGCGGATTTCCAAGCTCCTTTGCCATTTTCAGATAAGGAATATAATAATATGAATTGTAACCACTGATTGGAAATTCACTCAAAATCAATGTGTCTTTAGAGATATTATCTTTATTGTGTTCCAATGCCTTATCTGTCAGTGGAATTAAAACATCAATTTTTTTAAGAGGTGCCCGTGTTCTCTTATTACTAATTCTTATTTGCACTGAATTCATACCCCCACGAATACGGGACATAAATTCAGTCCAGATGAATGCATAATAACCAGATGACTGGGCTACTTTTAATGTAATATCACCAACAGCATTTATGCCCTGTCCAGCCTCACCGGAAATAACTATTGAGATGTCAGAGTTCGTCATAATATCAGAACTTCTTGAACTTGCTATTCGGTGCACCACATACCGGACAGTATTCAGGCGGTTTGCCGATGTGTGTAAATCCGCAGATAGGGCAGATGTAGATTTCTTTAATATCTATGTCTTTGCCTTTTTCTGCAGTTGCCTTTGCGTCAGCATACATTCTCATATGGATTTTTTCTGCTTCCAGAGCGTAATGGGTTGATTGCTCGGCGCCTTTTTCGTTTTGAAATTTGGCAGTATTATTAAATACCGGATACATCTCCTCTACTTCGTAGGTCTCGCCATCAATACCGGTCTGGAGATTATCGGGTGTCTTTTTTATTATTCCTAAATTGCGTGCATGATTTGTTGCATGGACCTGCTCGGCATAGGCAATTGCTTTGAAAAGGCGCGCTATATTCGTTAGTCCTTCTTTTTCAGCAATTTCGCTGAAGATTAAATATTTCATATGTGCCATTGACTCTCCTGCAAATGCCTCAAGCAATGCTTTTTCGGTCATTTTCTTCATTTTAGCCTCCTTTCACCCTCACCTTAATCCTCTCCCTTCAAAGAATAGGGCAAGGGTCCAAGATTGACTTCTACTCTATGAATTGTAGCATCCAGATTTATCTGGATGCTTAAATAGTTCGTCCAGTTAAAACTGAACACTGCATTAATTGTTCTGCTGATTAATGCGGAAAACTGCAGAGAATCTATTCAACTTTTATCTCCTGTGAATTCTGCCATAAACCATGGATGTTGCAGTAGGAGAATGCGACAATGGTGCCTGGTTTCTCGGTCTTGAATGTAAATACTGCTTCAGGATGTGTATAAACCGTGCTCGTATTTGGACCATTGGTTGATGCCCCATGTGCCAGAAATTCAAATTTGCCTATCTGATAGGGAAATTTTTCTCCATCAGGATAAAAGTAGACATCAATCCATGAGATATGGTGTTCTGTTGTATTTGGATGGGCAATCTCCTTGCCAACGCAGACCGTAACTTTAAAATTTTCACCTTTTTTTACCTTTGCCGGTGCTTCAATCACCGGAACATGTTTTTCTTTTTTCCAGTCTGCAGACTGGAAGATTATATTAAGGTCTTTCATAATTGCTCCTTTCTTAACCATTTATTGTAGCATCCATTCCTGATTTTCATCAACATTACCACATATTTCGCACTTAAATATTTGACCGACACTGGTCACATTTGCCATATTACCTCCTTGAGATTATCTATTTATATGCATCATTTTAGTCTAACAGCCTTTTTTCGCCTTCAATCTTTTTTATATTGGTTATATCCTGGGTTACCTCAAGACATCCCAGGTATTCACATTTAACATTCCGGACTGGAAAATAGCGGATGTAAATCAATCTTCCTTTTAGATTTATCCAGAATTCTGCAACATCCCTTTTATTGTTCCTGAAATCATTCAAAATCTGTTCTACCCTGTGGACACTCTCCTTAGGATGACATAACTGGACTTTGCGCCCAATAACTGCTTTTGTCCTTGGAAAGATGCGCTCCTTTGACTGGCTGAAATACCTCACTTTATCCTCTTTATCAACAAATGTGATATCAACAGGCAGTGTATTGAGCAGGGTCTCAAGTTCTTCTTTAGAAAAACTTCCGGTATCAAATGCTATTTCCCTTTCAGCGGGTATGGATTCCGGCGAGATTTGCTCTGTTTTCGCAAAAACCTTCATTGTTGGTTCAGGAGTAAAGCAACAGTAGCCTATTTCATCAAATTGCTCTCTAATTTCTGTCCATTCATTTTTGTCAATTACCTTCAATGCAGTTGGAAAAAGAATATTATTTTCTTTGTAAAAATGGTTTGAAAGCATTTCAATCAGTGATATTGATATCTCATTCAGTGTTTTAGTAAAGTCGAGAAACTCAAGGGATTGCATATCCTCTACAATTTCGTAGAGTTTTTTTTCAATCTTCCTGATCTCGTTATGCTCTGACCACATTATTGCTGGTGGTTGGGTAATTCCGTGTTTTTCAAGGAACGGAAAAAGCACATTCTCCTCGCGAAGATAATGACTTTCTGATTCCTTAAAGTGTGAAATCAGATGTTCTAACTCTTCTATTTCTTTATCTATTGATGAAAAACCTTTAGCCTTGCTAATTTTTGACGAAGTTTTTTTTAGTCCATCAGCGAACTCAAGAAGCTTTTTATGCTCCTCCATAAGAATATGAATGGGATGTCCTTGTTCTCCTAAAGATTTTTCCTGGTTTAAGGATTCTTTAAATAGTGCAATGTGCACATCACAGAGTTTTTGAATCTCATCCCTTGATATTCCTTCATTTATAAGTTCTTCTTCTATTTGCGTGATGTCTGCTGGTCCTACATCCTTTAAAAAATCTCTAAATTCCTTTTTTAGTTCATCCAGCGGCATCCCTTTATGGAGTTGTTTTATAATCTCCTTTAATTTGTGCTTTTTATTTTTTTCTCCACCGAATGCTTCAGTCATTTTTTCTACTCCTTTTTTGAACAGTCTTTGCAGATGCCAATTAAATAACCACAGACTTCATTGATTTTATGACCAGCAATGGTTTTTTTGCTTGATAGCGCAAGCGGACATTTAATCATGATATCATAGACCTTACCGCATTTTTTACAGAGCAGATGGTGGTGGTTTTCAATCTGTGGGTCATATCGTGTCTCTTCTCCAGTAATAGTTAGGGCATTTACCATACCCTTTTTCCGCAAAGCGTTGATTGTATTATAGACCGTGGTTATTGAAATTACCGGAAGACTTTTGTGTAGGTAATTATATATCATCTCAACTGTAGGATGTTTGTACCGAAATTTGTTCATCAAACAATCCACAACACAAATTCGCTGATATGTGGCTTTGAGTCCTGACTGTTCTAACATTTTTCTAATATCTTGGGTTCGTATTTTTTTCATTTTTCACCTTGAGGCTATACTCCATTTATCAAATAAATCGTTCAAACCTTTCTTTTTTTGCCTTGCAGATAGGGCAGACTTCAGGTGGAACCAGGCGAGCACACAGATAACCACAGACCCTACATCGCCAGACCGGAAAGGGGAGAGGTGCAGATATTTCCCTTACCGAGGAAATACTATTTTTTCTTTGTTCTGCAGGCGGTCTCCTTTCTGGTATAGATTGAAGTTCCATTTCACCCTTCATAACCCTTTCTGAGACATATAGTCCACAATAACAGGCACCATATTCTATAATATCATCATCCCGATAATCACAAGGGCAGATTATATCAAGGTCATCTGCTTTTTCACCCGATGCCAACCTGCATGGGCATGCCTGATAACCATACCTTTTTTGGTTTATTATCAATGATTTTACAAGTTGCTTTGTGAACTCAACATCTGGATTCAGATGATAACCACCCTCTTCTGATTCTTTTTTCAGTTTCTCGTAAAGTTTTTGAATTTCTGCATCGGTAATAATATTTATATTATCTCGCATTTAAGCCACCCATTATTCGGGAGTTAAGCCGTAAGGCTTTTATTGTAGAATTCATACGAATTAACTTTAGAAAACCTTCTTTGAAATTCAAAAAATATCACTGCAATAAATCCTTTATTTCCTTTTCTTTAAATCCCACGATACATTTCTCGTTATTAAATACTATTGTTGGAAAAGAGCAGGCTGGGTTCCATTTCTCTACCTCTTTTTTTATCTTCCCTTTATCATCGCCGTTTAGCAAATCTACATAGATATAGTCAAATTCTACACCAAGTTTTTCTAACAATTCTTTTGTTTTTTTACACCAGATACAGGTGCTCAATGCATAGAGCATAATTTTGCCTTTATTTATGCCCGGAACATGTTTGATTTCAACCATTGGTCACCCCTGTAGAATTCCGGGGCAGGGTAAAATACTTCTGCCCCGGAACCATTGGTTAAATTTCCTCCAGCAGACTGGAAAAGGTGTCGTGATGTTCCTCTTCATCAGTAAGTATAGATTCAAACAATTTTCTCGTGACCTCATCACCTTCTTTGCGGGCGATTTCAATGATCTGTTTATATAATTTAATTGCACCCTCTTCATCCTTTTTATCCTGCTCAATCATCTCTTTTAATGTATTGCCAACATTTATCGGTTCGGGTTTGGTTGTTGGTTTGCCTCCGAGATAGTTTAAACGTTCAGCAATCGCCTCGGCGTGTTTCATTTCGGTGATTGCAATTTTCTTTAATTCATCTTTCACTGCAAATCCCTTTACACCTACCCACTGAACATGCTGCCACATATACTGAATGGCAACCTGTAGTTCACGCGCAATCGCACTGTTAAGTGCTTCCAGCAGTTCTTTTGATGCCATACATACCTCCTTTTTTAGCATCTAAACATCTGTGATTGTATTTGAATAATTTCATATTTAAAATCATTTCAAACTTATAATCATTATAATCATTTTTTAGACAATGTCAAGGGGGAAGATGTTTAGTCAAATAGTCATAAGGGGTGGTTTGATGGTTATCAATGGAGTAGGGATTTTTATCCTGGAACTAAAGCATATCCTAAAGAAGGTCAGGGTCACTATTCCAGAGGAATCAGGGGTCAATCTTTTAGCCAGGAGCAGGAACTCTGATTTTCATTAGGGCAGGATTTAGTTTCATAAAAATTGTAAGTTGTTTAACTAAAGTCGTTTTTTTCTATAGGAACAGGTTCCGGCTATCGCTCCGCAGACCAGGAAATACAACCATAATACCTGTGTAGCTATTTTGTAATATACGGTTTTAACCAAACGAAATAGCTTACCTCACAATCAGCAGTCTCTTTGTTTCCCTTTCCATTTTGCCATCAAGGATTAAAAAATAAACCCCAGAGCTGAGCTTGGTAGTATTGATGTTAAGAGAAAAAATTCCAGCGTCAACAATTCTATTAGCAATAACTAAGACTTCTCGCCCAACAATGTCATAAAGTTTCAGGGTAATTCTCTGTTTTTCAGGAATGTTGTATTGAATTTGAACATTATTCCTGATAACATTTGGCAAAACCATCAACTTTAACCGTTCACATTCTGCTTCTAACCTTTTATCCTCTTCAATTCCCACTATTGTGCCGTAGATGTAATGGATTTCGCGGATGGTGTTGGGAGCGTTATATGCTATTCTCGACACATGGATTGTGCCATCATGGTCAATACGAAGGGCACCGGGAGATTGGCAGTCGAAAGGGGGATTTATAGACGGTAAAGTTACTCTTTGCCATACATTAGGTTCTTTTCTGTAAGCCACAAAATTACTATATAGTATCCAAGGGCGGCCTAATCCATCTATATCCATTGCTTTCGGAGTTCCGATCACTGCAGGAGAATCCACATGCTCAATATTCCAGGATACACCATTGTAGTAATAATATTTCAACCAATCTCTGCCATCTTCTGAAACAACGTGAAGTATGTTATCAGAACCTGCACGAATAGACGTTGGACTACTAACTAAGAAGAACATATCATCTACCTGTTCTGAGAACATGTTGCCCCCTATCTTATATGAATGAAATAAACCCTCTGGCGGAAATAGTTCCTGGCGTATCCAACTTATGTGAGGTTGATTGGAAGAATCACAGTCAATAGAACAGCAGTACTCAAAAGTGTATTTACTAGAAGGGACTGTATCAAAGAGCCATTGATTTAATATCTTGTAGCCATAGAGGCCAGCCTTGTCGTTCGGCAGTTCATCTACACGTTTAGTGTAAGTAATATGAGGATTATTCCCCTTATCAATGGCGATTGCTTTCCATAGGAAATCTATGTTTAGGCCAGAATCTACGGTGTCTTTTACCCACCCAAATCCATCTTTCCTGGCCACAATCAAATAGTATTTTGAAGCGAGAGTATTATAAACTCTATAAATAGTCCACGGACAATTATTATAATCAATTGTTAAATCTAGTGGAGTGTGACTATAAATTTCACTCGCGCACGTATCAATGGTATCACATATCCAAAGTGCACCAATTTTAGAATATAATGCGAGTAATGAAGTATCATATACTGCAAGTATGTGGGGATTACCTGATGAATCAATTGCAAGTGTAGGGCGAACGAGAATGGTGGTTGGGGTAACTATTTCCATAGTCCATGAGGTAAATAATAAATAAATTATTAGCATAAGATATCCTCCTCGCCTTTGTCTCCTGTTGTGCAAACAGGAGACAAAGGAATCAACCATCAAGCGTTATTTTATTGTTATGATTTTCTGGGTTTTTGTTTCTTTTTCACCAGTGAACACGAGGAAGTAGACACCGGCACTGAAATTTGTAGAATTAAAGTTGTAGGAGTAAATACCGGATTCAACAATGCCTTCGGCAATCGTTACGACTTTACGACCGAGAACATCATAAACATTCAAGCTAATATACTGTTTTGCAGGCGTAGAATAATGGATTTGAGCATTACGATTGAGAATATTAGGAAGAACTTTAAGACTGAATTCAAAATTTAATGGAATACTCATAATCGTTTGTGGTCCACCTTGCCCTTCTTTTTCAAACCCATAGAGATTTCCTTTATGTAGTGAGGCAAAATTTCCACGGATTTTTGGTATTCTGACAATAATTTCACCATCATTCATATAAGATGCAGGTGGCACCGGCACCTCAACAGTTTTCGGATTACCTCCATCATATTTTATCAAATGTTTGGCAGTATTATCCACCTCCACCCATTCCCGCCACTCACCATCACCCTCATGATAGGCAGTTATATCAAACCGATATTTCAAGTGAGGATTCAATCCAGTGAATTTGTAGATTAACTCTGTTGTATCATAATCAACTGGATAATTTTCGTAAGGAATGTATCCATCCCTCTGGATTAAGTAAGGTGATGGGATTTCGCTACCCGCATAAATCGTATATGCCGGAATTGGTAACACTAAGGGGAATATCTCCGTCTTAGTTTTAATGCCGAAGATATAAGGATCAGGTTCATATTCATATTTTTCAGTAAAAGCAGAATAGAGATAAACATTATTCAAGGTCTGACGCCAATCACAAGAAGAATAAAGAGATTGGGTGTAAGGTGTATTACTTAAATTCCCAGAACCATAAATAGACGATTTGTAGAGGACTTCCCAGTTCTGTTTCAGTTCAATAAATTGATGCTCGCACCAGACAAGGAATTCGCCGTTTGCTGTGATAACCGGCCAATCCGATGCCTGATTTGGTGTTACGACCTCGGGCCAAATGTTCCAGGTATTGGGCGGCGCAGTTATCAGCCGTTCACCTCTATAAATGTCGCGACTTTCTGTATTACCCGGTTCCTCTTCTTCGCTCCATACTACAAGAACTTTTTCATTCGTTGTATAAATAAATGGATGTTCGCTCGGCTTATCATAGGAGTTAGAAATATTTATCTTTTCACTCCACCCGGTTTCTTCCAAGCATTTATGCCAGATTTCAGGATATGGTTCACTAGCCTCAGGTGGGAAGTCCCAAACAAAGTGTGGGTAACCATAATAAGTCGCAATGCAGGGTGAGGAAGGTTGCCAATCTAAAGGCACATCCGCTGAATCAATAATTACAGTTTCGGTTGATGGATTGAAGGCATCAAAGCGTTTGTAGATAACATATGCCTTGCCCGGGGCATAGAGCACACCAGAATAGACCAGATGGCAGATGTCATTTGCATCAATAACAATGCTGGGCGGCGATACGCTGGGTGTGAATGTAGGTATAACAGGATAAGAATCAATCGTATAGACTATCCAGTTTGGCTCATCATAACGGGCAAAATAGATGACAGCGGATTGTTCGGTCATCCAGCCTACGGATTTTCTAAATGCTATGCAGGGACGATTGTCACTGGTTATATCTATACTTGGATTATGATTATATCCCATTGGCAAAACCGAGACCCCTGAAGACCAGGCAGAACCGCCATCCGTAGAGAAAGAATAATTTGCCCATTCCTTTGGTATATCAGCACCGCCTATACCATAAGTATACGCCAGATGCAGATTCTCTGCATTAAATTGACGTACCAATTTTCTGCCTTCAGTATATTGAGTGTGCGCGGTTGGAAAGTCAACCACATATTCAAAGACCCGGACATCATCTTGATAGGGAATATGATTACTCACCGTAACGGTCACTTTCATCATGCCGGTTGTGGGAACGGTAAGATTATTAAAGATAACTAATCCACTGGCATCGGTTCTCTTTGATTCTGCCAGATAACCTTCAGGTTCTTTATAAAGGGTAACGAGCGCATTAACCAGCGGTCCATTTACATCCTGAATATAGACCTGAAAATCAATTGGTGTATTTGCCGGAATAGCGTCTATATGCTCAACAATAAGGTCTAATGGAATTTCGGTCCACACAGGCATTTCCGGTGAGCCGAAGAGGTTGTGGCTATAGGCTACATACCAGCCTTGCCATCCCCATGGCTCAGAAGAATATCTTGCCTTTGCTTCAGCAATTCCTAAGAGTGTATCATAATAGAATACCCGTTTGATGAAGTTTTGATGTAAGTAAAAAGAATTCCAGTATAACCCCCATCGTGTATTGCCTAAAAACGCAACAGCATTAAAGGGTGGGTATCCGTTTGGAGAAGGCCCTGGCCAACGATAAAAAGACGCAAAGGCTTCGGCTATGCAGGGATAAGGGCCGTTGGCTGTCCAAGGGTAACAAGGACCGTCAAGATAAGTGCTTGTGTCAAAGCAGGCATTCTCACAGCCCACAGAATAGGCAACATAGAATTTGTTGATATTGCGCGGTTCACCCAAATAAGGCAAATTATTTCTTTCCCAGGAGTAAAAGTGTCTTCCATCCGCAACTCTTGCCCTTTGAGCCTCGGGAGAACCATGTCCATAGGTTGAGAGAATTCCATATCCCTTGCTCAATGTATCGGTCATCAATCTATGATCACCTTCATTGCAGGGATGGTCTATGACACGCCGTTGTGTAAACTGAGGTGGAAAGCATCGAATAGCATCCTCCATAAGGGATATAAAACTATTACCACTTTGAGTAATCCAGAGTGACTGTGTCATAGAGTCTCTATTTGCTGGCGCCCTTTCGTAGACTAATCGCTTCTCAACCCAGGAAATAGATTGTTCTAAATCCCAGGCAGGAACACGACCAATCCAGATTTCTTCATAATAGTCTGCTATATCATTATTAGGTTCACCGAACCTTCTATCTTCATCAGCATCCCATCTACCAGTAAAATCCTGAAAATAGAGGTCAGAAGGAATAACGTCCCTTGGATCATCGTAATTATTATAACGCCAACAATATCTTATTGGAAAACTCCTGTTGATATTGCCAGGTTGTAGTACACCACCAAGAATAGCAAAGGCAGTGCCGTTCGTCAGGTATAATGTTCTTAAATATTCTTTTATCTTAGCTGCCTCATCACCAGTATTCTCACCAGGATAACCAGGCAGGTCATGCCATATCCCATCAAAATTATCATATACCCAGGTAGTTGCCCTTACAAAGCAGAGCATTCCTTTCTGGGTTAACCAATCGGCTAAAGGACGATATGCAGCGGTGCAAGCAGGCGCAGCAATTATTATTACTTCAGGATAACCCAACCTTCCTAATTGTTCATCAGGCACAACTTGGTTCGGCGGGGTATAGAAAGCATCGACTTCCCAGGAGTTGAAAACTGCAGATTTTATGCCATTAAGGTATAGTTGATGAATTCGCATACCGCGTATCTGTGGTCGGATTGACATCGGTACCGTCTCAAATTGAAAACGGAAAGTAATTGATTGAATCAGGTATAAAGTATTCCTAACAGGATTATACAGTAGTGGATAAATACCAACTGTTACAATCGGATGACCATCGTAATAGCCTTGATGGGACATAAAAATCGGTGTTGAATCCGGGTAAAGGGCATCCTGTGAATAAACAGAAGAATCAGGAGGAACCCATGGAGGCGGTGCTTCATGGATTGATAGTGGTATCGGTGGTTGTGCGGGGTAGATATTATATGTGCCTGTGAGTGGAGCTACGGAAAGATTAATAATTTCAATATTTAGAACTCTATTACCATTGGGAATAATGAAGTTTAGGTATTTTACGGGTAGTTCTGGTGCGCCGGTGTCCGTTGTGGCGGACATATCTATTCCGTTTACCCTATCAAAACCATTCTCAACTGAAAACTCAAATTGAGAAAGGTCAAAAGGTAGGGTATATGGACTTTGAGCAAAGAGCATACTCAAAAGTCCTGTAAGTAAGTAATGCGTAACATCTTACCTCCTGTGTTTATATTGACCCATCTTTTCTGCTATCCATTTAAGTGTGGTGCAGGCACTTAAAAGTATTTTTGTCTTTACCTTTCCACCACCTTCTATAACTTCATTTCTAATTATAATATTTTACCCCAAATTTTTTAATTTGTCAAGGAGATGATTAGGGCAGGAACTGTTTTTGATTACTTTTCTCACTTTCGTGCTACTATACCAAGGTCCATACCCAATAACCATTAACAATTTCTATTTCTCTTCTTCTATCTCTTTAAGATATTTTTCTGGATTCTCTTCAAATGCCTTTTTACAACCCGGGGCACAGAAGTAATACTTCCTGCCCTTGTATTCAGTTGTCCATTTTGCGGTCTTTTCAGAGACCAGCATTTTGCAGACCGGATCCGTAGCCCTAATACCTTTTCGTATTGAGTTTCAATATTTTTCCGACAATCTAAAGTTTATTTTTGTAAAGATTGAAAAGTGTATTTATAAGAATCAAAAAGTCAATATTTCCAAATTAAATTTTCTCGTCGAAAATTAGTTTAGAAAAATGCCGATTGTAATAATTATTTTTATCTTATGAGAAGGAATTTCTTAGAAACCTTCTCATAGTTCTGCTTAAGAACCACAAAATAAACACCACTGGCAAGGTCATTGAGATTTATT
>CAZLGA010000003.1:0-68188 GCA_964559225.1 uncultured bacterium
TCTCCACTTTGAATTATTTCTACCTGCCTATTTTCTGTGAAGAAGACTTTATGTTCTCGGTTACCCTTTCTATTGAATCTTCACTTAGCAATTTATCAACTACTTCTTTTTTAAACCACCATTGCCTATCAACCTTATAAGATGGAAACATCACGGTTTGAGCCATTCTATAGTTTGAAAATGTGCTCAATTGTAAATATCCAGCAATCTGTTCAAGCATCAACCATTTGTCCATAACTATCCTTTTATTCTAACATTAATTATTCCCAATCCATTATAATATACAATAAATAAAAAGTCAAGGATTTTTCTAAATTATTGTTTTCCTCTCAAATGCTTCAAGATATCCTCAAATATTTTAAAAATCCCTTGCCCAGAAGAAAGGAATTGGAAAGAATCTTTTAATAAAAAAATTCATCAAAAACATTCTTTATTCAAAAGAGCAAATGCAAATAAACCTTTATTATTCACCTGTCTGCGCGCCGAGGCTTCGGCGAGCAGGAAGGATTTTGGCACTTTCAAAAATTCAAATTGTTCTTCAGGGATTGGGTCGGGTGGAGATAAAAAAACAGAATTTATTCGCCGTAGCCTTGGCGAAGGCGAACTCCTCGGGCAGGACTCGAACCTGCAACCCTCCGGTTAACAGCCGGATGCTCCACCATTGAGCTACCGAGGAACTTGGTTTATTATATTCAATAAATGACATAAGTCAATATTGCGATTTAAATCACATCTCTGCCCGGTGAAATCCACTATTGACTTAAAGAAAATAATAACTATAATTTAGGTATACCAAAGGGGGTATTATGCTAAAATCAACAAAAATATTTGCTTTTATCTTTGTTCTTATCGCTTTTTTCTTCTCCACAGGGTATACAAATCCAAACTCCAGAGCCAGCAATGACTTCCAGAACCCAACTAAAAGGTATAATGGCAATCAAACAGTCCCATATATACCATCATTCATTAGGGGTGGTGTGCTATTTGTTGAAGACCCTGGAGATCCCGGTTTTGGGCCTGCTACAAAACCTGACCCACTCTGGACCAACACATTGAATGATTTATTAGGAGCTGGAAACTATGGCTGGTTTGGTCCAACAAACGACCCGTCTTCAAATGGACCTGACTTACCAACAATGCAGAACTATGACCTTGTTATATGGAACTGCTATGACTTCTGGTATTCTGCTATGGCACTCACATCAACCGACCAGACAAATCTACAAAATTATATAAATGGGGGTGGTAAGGTATGGCTAATAGGACAGGATATTGTATACAGTGGTGTTCCGATTCCATGGCTTGTCACAAATTTCCGTTTGGCAAGTGTGAGTGAAGACTATTGTTCGGATGACCCATATTTGCAACTTTTAGGACTTGCTGAAATCAATGGTATAACATTCACCGCATATTGTGATTATCAATATAACGGATTCTGGTGTGATATTTTAACACCTAATCCACAGGCACACCATATCATCCGGGATCTTTCCTATAATCAATACAATTCTATCGCCTACCCCAATACCGTGCCTCTTCAAACTTCTTTCTGGACTGTTGATGGAAGAAATCCTTCTAACTATAATGAATGGCTTAATATGGTCTATGGTATGCTTACGGCATTCGGTGTTTATGGTATAGCAGAAACACCACAAAAAATGCCATCAAGAAAAATCAACATTATCATCACACCATCAATAATGAGAAATAGTGTTAAGATAAGTTATAATGTCCCTGTATCTGGTGAGACAAAAATCGGTATCTATGACAAAACAGGGAAATTGGTAAAAACTCTGTTGCATAAGCATAGATCCGCGGGTGGTTATAAGGTAACATGGGATGGTAGGGATGAAAATGGCAAACAGGTTTCCAATGGTGTATACTTTGTAAAAGCTTCTTGCGGGAAATACACCTGCAGTTCAATGCTAACCGTGATTAAATAAATATTTCTAAATAACAATAAAAAAGCAGACCAAAAGGTCTGCTTTTTTATTGACTTTGTTATCAATTCTCTTATAATATAAAGGTGAAATTATTGCTTGTAACACCACGCTCATCTGATAAGAAGCCACCGATTGGGTTGAAAATTCCTCAGCTTGCCCTGCACATTATTGCCGCTCTTACTCCACCGGATATAAAACTTACAATAATTGATGAACAAATGAGTGATATTGATTTTGAAAAGCAATACGACCTCGCTGGTATTTCAATAATGACTGCCAACGCACCGCGGGGCTACAAAATTGCACAAAAACTCAAAGAAAAAGGCACAAAGATAGTTTTCGGTGGTATCCACGCATCGGTTTTACCTGAGGAAGCATTAAAATTTGGGGATTCTGTTGTAGTTGGTGAAGCAGAAGGTGTGTGGCAGAAAGTGGTTGAAGATTTTAAAAACAATCGCCTTAAAAAAATATACAGGCCAGAGCCATTTGATTTATGTAACTCTCCCCTGCCCAGAAGAGACCTCAATCTCGAACCGGTAATCCTTGGTTATAAATGGCCGGGATTCTTTACTACAAGGGGTTGTCCATACAATTGTGAGTTTTGTTCGGTTAGCGATGTATTTGGCAAAAAAATAAGACATCTTCCTGTCGCCAATGTCATTAGAGATATTGAAAATACTGGGTCAAAGATATTCTTAAATCTTGATGATAATGTCGTAGGAAATCCTAAATACGCTAAAGAATTATTCCAGGCGCTTGCACCTTTGAAGATTGAATGGGGCGGGCAGAGCACAATAAATATTGCCAGAGATGACGAGTTGTTGGAATTGTGTTCGCGGTCGGGTTGTAAAGGCTTATTCATTGGGGTTGAATCAATATCAACAAAGGGCTCTGCGGGTTTTCAAAAAACCTTAAAGACAATCAAGGAAAATCTTGATGCGGTAAAAAAGATTCAGGATGCAGGCATATTGTTCCATCCTTCTTTCGTGTTCGGCCTAGATGATGATACAAAAGATATATTTGAGAAAACCCTTGATTTCTTATACAAGGCGAGAATAACAACTGCAACCTTTAACATTCTGACACCATATCCTGGCACACGGCTCTATCATCGGCTTAAAAACGAAGGCAGACTTCTCACCGAGGACTGGAGTAAGTATAATCATTCAACAGTGGTATTCAAACCAAAAAATATGACGGTTGATGAACTGATTGAGGGCTACCATTTTTTGAAAAAAGAATTTTACACAATATCAAATATATGTAAAAGAATTTGTAGATTAGGAGACATTTCAAATGCGGGGTTGGTTCAATTCTTTTATGCAGTTTTTAACAATATTGCTGGAAGAAAGATAACGGCAGAATCTGCACAAAGTAATTACACAGGTCGGGCATAGAAAAAATCATCTTTTAAATAACCTTTTATTTGAAGAATCGGCATTATTAACTCTTCGCTCGGTTTTTCAAACATAATCACTTCAAGGTGACCGGTCTCATCATCCACTGTGTAGAATGACATATACTTTTTGGTTCGGGTAAGAATCGTTCTTTTTGCTATCACCAGACAGGTCAAACGGGTCTGGTTTTGCATAGATTGTATATCGGAAATCCTTATCTGTCGCTCAGGATGTAAAAATTCTAAGATGTGCATCATAGGAAAAAATCCCAATACATTAAATTGAGATTGTAATTTCAATTGCTGGTTAAAATCATTAAATTCTTTGTCAGACAATTCCTCCTTTATAAAAACTTCCTGCCCTGCTGACTTTTTCCGATTATTTTGATAAAGAGATCTCAAAAGTATAAAATATAGCTCGGTCCATGATTTACCAAATAAATCCATTGCCCCGGATTTTATCAGGTTTGTCCCTTCTTCAATATCTAATTTTACAAGTGAATAGAACTGTTCCGGATTATGAAAAGGTCTAAACTTTAATATTTTCTTAATCGTTGTATGAGATAAATTTCTTATTCTACAAAGTCCAACGACCAGTGAGCCATCTTTTATAGAAAATCCATATTCACTTCTATTTATATCCGGACCGATAAGCTTTATCCCCCATCTCCTGAGTTCATTTATATAGGCATATAGCGGATAATAACCACCTTCGTTATTCAACAGTCTGCAAAAAAATTCCAGTGGATTATAAAATTTCTGGTATGCAGAGAGATAGGCAAGTGTAGCATAGGTAATACTGTGTGCTTTATTGAAGCCGAAAGAAGAAAAAGCAGAAATTCTTTGCCATACCTTATCAATTTCTTTCTCGGTATATCCCAGTTTTTTTGCTTGATTAAAAAATCTGTCCGATATATTGTTCATTAAATTTGAGTCTCGTTCTTTAGTCATTGCCCTTCGTAGAAGGTCGGCATCCTCTAAATTGAATCCGGCGAAGCGATTTGACATATTAAGAATCTGCTCCTGATATACAGGTATACCCAGAGTCTCTTCCAGAATATCTTTGAGGTCTGAATGTGGATAATCTATTCTTTCTTTCTTGCCCAAACGCCTTAAAAATTTTTCTTTCATTCCGCCCCGTGCTGGTCCTGGTCTTATAATAGCAATCGCATTAGCAATATCCATTAAACTTTTGGGTTTTATTTTTTTTAGAACCTGCCTTACCATTGGACTTTCAATTTGAAAACAACCAAGGGTCTTTCCTTCAGAAATAAATTTGTATATATCATTGTCATTAAAATCTATTCCTTCTCTCTTGAGATAAAGTGCAGGAAAACCCCGTACCCCGAGAATATCAATTTTTACAAGCCCGGCAATACCAATACCATCTTTGTCAAAATGGGTTATTGGACCAAGAGGGCTGTTATAAAGTGGAGCATATTTAAAGACAGGTTCAGGGGTGATAACGATGCCACTTGGATGAGATGCAAAATATCTTGGATAACCATCAATTCTTTTCACAAATTCCATTATTTGATTAATCAATTTTTCACCGAAGTGGTCTTTGATTCTTTTCAATTCTGCTGGTGCTACACCACAGGCACGCGCTGAATCCCTGAAACCAGATCTGGTCTGGAATCGGTTTATCATAGAAATCCGTGCTACATAATCGTTGCCGAATTTTTTATATATTTCACTTATCAAATATTCGCGCTGATTGAATTCCACATCAAGGTCTATATCTGGTGGTTCATTTCTTTTTTGATTCAAAAATCTTTCAAAAGGCAGATTATATTTTAATGGATTAACAATCGAAAGGCTGAGCAGATATAAAATAAAAGAAGATGCCGCAGAGCCCCGCACATTCATACCAATTCCTTTCTCTTTTGCAAATTCTTTTAGTTCATAAATTAAAACAAAATATGGTTCAAAACCCGTTTCTCTTATAATTCTGTATTCAAATTCTACCCTTCTCTTCTCATTTATGGTCAATCTATTATAAAATGGTTTGATAATTTCAATCAATCCCTGCTTTGTTTCCGGAAAAATCCAGGATTCTGCCATGGGAATATATGTGCACTGCTCGGCAATTTTAAAAAGATTTTTGACCGCCTCAGGATTTGCATCATAAATTTTGATAAATTTATCGGGTTTAATCAAATAAGAAATTTTTGTATCTCCGTCTTCGGTTTTAAATTTTTTTATTATGGACAAAAGTCTATAAATAATCCTGTCTTGAGGGTTGACATAAAATATTTCATTGGCACCAATAATAGGAATTTTTTTATCTGGGATAAAACAGACACCCGGGGATAAAAGAAAATAAATATCTGCAAATGCTGATGACAAATTATCAATGATATTTAAAGAATTGGATGTAAGAATCAAACCAGATGAGTGTTCTTTTATAAAATTTGTATCAAGTTTTCTGAAGGCAAGATGAGTAAGAATCTGACATAAATTAATATAACCAGTTTTGTTCTTTATGAAAAGATAGAAATTAACTTTGTTTACGGAACTAAAGGCACTACTCCGGATTGGTATGGATATCCTTGCACCAATAATCGGTTTTATTTTATAATCAGCAGCAAGTTTTAAAAATTCATTTAATCCAAAAAATGTATCATCCACAATACCACAGGCAGGAATTTGATATGCTTTCAGCGTTTCAAACAAGGTTATAAAATCAGAACCACCTAAACCGTAGTTGCTGTGATAAAGAAGGGGGAAATACATAGTAAAATGCCTAAATGCCTAAAGTTAGTAGATATTAAATTTAGCCGATAAAAGATACCATAGAACGATACGGGCCGCGATACCGTATAACAATTAACCATAAAACCCTTTTTGAAATTTCGAATTCAGACATTTGAGATTGTCCGGAGTTTGAGTTGGGATGCTGGATTTGACAGAAAATATCTTTGCGGGCAATATTGAATTAAAGCCGAACCTTGCGCGTGCCTTATCCAAAGCGTAGTTAAAGCAATTCAATCGGTTTTCATTAGAAAAAAATATTGAAAGTTGGTGTCCATTGTATTCAAAAAGTGAGAGGGAAGCGCCGATAAGTCTTACCCGCTTGTTTTCTTTTAATAATATATTCTGTAATACAGGCAGACAAATTCTATAAATAACCTGCTGGGAATTAGTGCTTGAAGGCAATCTTACCCTGCGCGTAGTCGTTTTAAAGTCTGAAAACCTTATCTTCAAGGTGCATAATCTGGTACCAAACCCATTTTCTCTCAATCTCTGGCAGAGAGATTCAAGCAGTTCATAAAACACAGAGGTTATCAATTCTAAATTTTTAGTATCTTCTATAAGGGTTGTTTCCTGACTCATTGACTTCATACCATGCAAAATTTTGTAATCCCCACCTGAGACGAATGATTTGATAGCAAGACAATGTTTACCCATCGCGGTCTTCAGGATCCAGTCTGGTGCGCTAAAAAATTCTCCGACCGTATTTATATTCAAATTTTTTAACACCTCAAATGTCTTTGGTCCAATACCCAGCAGGACATCAACAGGCAGAAGAAAGAGAAAATTCTTTTCTTGTTCGGGTGTTATCATTAGTAAACCATCGGGTTTTGACCGATCACACACTATCTTTGCAATTACCTTTGTTCGGGCAATCCCTATAGAACAGGGAAGTTTCAGGCAGCTCCTGATCTCCTGCTTTAATTTTTTTGCCAATTCCAGGGGTGTTCCCAACAATCTTTCTGTGCCCTTTATATTAATGAATGCTTCGTCAATAGATGCTATTTCTACAATGGGTGAATAATGGTAAAGTAATTGTTTAAATTTTTGAGAAACTTCTTCATAATAAGTAAATTTTGGCCTCAAAAAAATTGCACCCGGACATAGTTTGTATGCCTTAGATATTGGCATTCCAGACCTTATTCCAAATTTCCTTGCCTCGTAAGATACAGAAGCGACAACCCCCCGTTCACCAGGAAGGGCGCCAACAATTACAGGTTTGCCATTTAGTTCTGGATTCAATGCCCGCTCTACCGAGACGAAGAAAGCATCAAGGTCAATACATAGATACATATATTAAATCCCAAACAAGTTCCAACTTCTGAATCCCAAAACCCAAAACTCAATCAACAACAAACCAATAAGTTTAGGTATTTAGGCATTTTGGATTTTTAGGTATTAATTTTTCTTACCACCCCAATCACCTTCCCAATTACCTCAAACTGTCTTTCTATCACAGGATAGGTATCATTTTCAGGTCGCAAAATAAAAATTCCATTAATCTTTTTCAATCTTTTTATCGTTGTCTCGCCCTCAACAATTGCCACGATTATATCTCCATCCTCAGCAATCTTATCAGGGCGGACAACCACAAGGTCTCCATCATATATATGGGCATTTACCATACTATCGCCCTTTACCTTTAATAAAAAGCAATCCTGCCAGGAAAGTGGATTAAAATAACCCTCAATCTCTTCAAATGCGAGTTCAGGTGTTCCTGCAGCCACCCTGCCAACTATTGGTATCTTCTTGGGTTCTATTCTCAACCCCCTTGCCTTTGTTTCGTTTTTTATTATCAATCCATCTTTTGCGAGATTATCTATATGGACCTTCACTGCCTTGGTACTTTTCAATCCTACCATTTTGGCAATCTCCCGGATTGTTGGAGGATAACCATAATCCCTTAAAAAATCCTGGATAGCCTTGAGAACCTGTTTTCTTCTATTTAACCTCATAAAAACCTCCTCAGATAAATCAAATACCTATTTAAATTCATATTGAGCCATTTTAAGCCTTTTATCCCATTTTCTCTTATTTGTAAACATTTGTTTACATATACATTATAATCAAAATTTTGAAAACGTCAAGGGGTAAAATGCATTTTACCCTTGACAAAGTGCAATTTTTCAATATAATATATTTAGAATGGCTAAAATCCTTAGGCCATCGCCCATAATTTTAATATCAAGGCGATTTTTTTGTTTTTATGTCATTGTTACACGGAACGATGAGACAAAATTTGAAAAAGAGATATGATGGCTATGAAAAGAGAAAATTTTAACCTGTTTCACCTTGTGCCTTGTGTTTTGGTTTTGTTTATTTTTATCAACACAAGCTTTTCACAGATAACCTGGCAGCGGACATACGGAGGAATAGATTTTGAGTTAGGTTATTGTGTTGACCAAACTGCTGATAACGGATATATAGGAGTAGGAATATCTAATTCTTTTGGAAATTATATACAGGTTTATCTCGTAAAAACCGATTCTTTAGGGGATACTTTGTGGACAAGAACTTACGGCGGCTCAGGGGGGGATTATGGTTATTCTGTTTGTCAAACCACTGATGGTGGTTATATAATTACTGGATCCACTAGTAGTTTTGGAAATGGAAACCAGATTTATCTCATTAAGACTGATTCTATAGGTGATACACTTTGGACAAAAACCTATGGGGGGCCGGGTAGTGAGATGGGATACTCGCTTCAACAGACTACTGATGGTGGATATATCATTGTTGGGTATACTAATTCATTTGGAAACGGGGCTCAGGTATATTTACTTAAAACCGACTCTCTTGGCGATACATTATGGACTAAAATTTATGGAAGCCCAGGACACGATAAAGGTTTTTCTGTGCAACAAACTCGTGATGGAGGATATATCATTGGCGGATATTGGAATTCACCGGTTGATAAGGATCCAGTTTGTCTTATTAAAACTGATTCCCTGGGTGATACTCTTTGGGTAAAAACCTACGGTTCAGATTGGTGTTTTGGCTATTCAGCTAAAGAAACCTTTGATGGCGGATATGTTATTGTGGGAGTGCATTCGAATGCATATGTGGTAAAGACTGATTCTATTGGAGATACGCTTTGGACTCGAGTATATAGGTGGAAAGATGGCGCAAGAGGTTATTTTGTTCAGCAAACGCAAGACAGCTGTTATATCATCGCGGGGTGGGCGATGGAACTCGTACAATATGAAGAACATTATTATTGTTACCTTCTAAAAATCGATTCAAATGGTGATACGCTCTGGAGCAAAGTCTATGGAATGGGAATGAGCGACGACGGGTTTCGTTGTGTTAATCAGACTAACGATGGTGGTTACATCGCTGTGGGTGCCACCGCCGCCTTTGGAGATAACTACCAACTGTATTTGGTCAAGACCGACCAGGATGGGAATGTGGCAGGGATAGAAGAAAGAGGTTGTGCGCAGCGGTTATCTACCCAACCGCGACTGTTGGTTTACTCAAATCCCTTTTCTGGAAAGACAACCATCAAATTCCAAATTCTAAATCCGAAATCCGAAGTAAATTCTAAATCACAAACTTCACTAAAAATTTATGATGCACAAGGAAGATTGGTTAGACAATGGGGCTATAAGACAATTAGACAATCAGACAAAATTACTTGGGATGGAACCGATGATAGTGGGAATCTGCTTTCACCTGGAGTCTATTTCTGTCGATTGGAAACCAATGAATCTGCAGTAACGACAAAAGTCATAAAGTTGGAATAAATCAGAAGATAAAATGGCTATACAACGAAGTTTTTTGATGTTTATTGTAGTCTTGCTCTGCTCAGGTATTGTGCGATTTGCACAATCTGCGACACTCTGTTATGGGTTTACCAGGGTAGAGGGTGTCCGGACCAATGGAGTCCAAATCAAGGCAGTTTATCAGAATGACACAAGCATTGTGCTGGATACGGTGAGTTATCACCATCCAGCTTATGGTGATGGATATTTTCATATGTCTCGGTCTGGTGTGCTTCCTGCCGGTAAATATAATGTTCACTTTGAGTATGGCAATTATCTTAGAAACAAAGTCATTTTCTATGACCCTGAAATAGGTCCGGTGAATATGGGTGATGTGGGGTTGGTGCAGGTGGAATATTATAGTGATGATACGATAATTATTCTGAGAAATATTCAGATGGAGGCAGTGTTTAAAAGACAGAATGGTATAATTCGGGGATTAACAGTTAAAGGCCATAGTGGTCTATTATCTTTAACTCAACCCGGGCAGATAATCTTGCGCGATACATTGATTTCTACCGAATTCCAGCAGACCAATGGCACAGTTACGCATATTGATACGAACATAATTTCTCCAAACCGGGTGCAGGTTGTCTTTGAAGTTAATTTCCCATATCACAGAGCAACAATAAACTACACAATGGATACATTATCTTTAAGGTGGGACAGTGAGGTCTGGCTACAGAATGTGAGTCCTTCTAATGACCGGGCATTGCGCCTTGATTTTTCCCTGCCCTTGCTTGATAAGATGAACTATGCATTCTGGGCTGATGAGAATGCACCATACAAAATAGAAGATTATTTTTATAAAGAAATTAGATATCGGCAAAACTGGTGTGTTTTACCTGCGGTAATCCTTTATGATACGATATTGGATTACGGTATTTCTTTTGTCTGTCCGTTTGAGGGAAAGAAGCCGGCGTTGGCGTTCAGGTTAAAGAAGAGTCCAAGCGTGGATACATTTCGGATTTCTTATAATTATTTGAGGATGGGCAGGCAGAGTGGTAAGCATGCTCAGGCATCTTTATATCTTGTGCCGCAGGCAGGTGATTGGCGTCCTGGTCTTGCCTGGATGCTTGACCGCTATTCAGAATACTTCAAACCCCATCCCAATTCAAATGTTCTTGAAAATGAGGGAAGATTTTTCATGAGTGGCACCTGGACCTGGAAAGAGATGTTTATATTTGATACCTGCGAAACCTTTAAGGTAAAATGGACCGAATACTATAGCAAGCCATTCTTTGGGCTTTATGCACCACAGGACCGTTCCCAGTGGAGGGTGGTAGGCGATAATGAAACTGGGCTTACATACTATCAGTGGTTTATTGATTCTATGTATCATCCTAACACCAGTTATGTAGGCACGAGGCGAATAATTGATTCCTTTTATGTCCATGGGGTTGGAACCTATCCATACTTCAATGCCAGTGAGGTATGGAGGAAGTGGGTGGCGACGAGTGGTGATACATTCCCATTTGATAGTTGCATAGCAAAATATGCAAATGGTGATACAATTACTGGATTCAAACAATGCTGGACAATGAATCCAGATACGAATCTATGTCCTGAAAATATACCCTCCTGGTCCGCACATATTGATTCCCAGTGCGCCGCAGTTTTGGATAGTTATCCACAAGCTGCAGGCATCTTCCTTGACCGTGATGACTACCAGGATTATGACTATGCCCATAATGATAGTGTCTCAATGATAAATACTACCCCGGTCTATATGCTTGGATTTGCCCTGGAAGAGATAAATGAAAAGATCTGCCGGAGGGTGCATAATAAAAATAAGAGTATAATGGCCAATGGTCCTTCTGGTATTGAGGTCTGTAAAAATATGGATGCAATAATGAGCGAGGAGTACTTTCCACCCTTGGGTTCTGCCCAGTATCTTGGTCTTGCCAGACCGATGGTCTTGATGGTTGCGGATACACTGGCAAGACAGACTGAGTTGAAAGACAAATCTGCATTGTATTCAGGTTATTTCCCGAGTCTTGAGCATCGGGTAAAAGAGTCTATGAGTCGGGTGATTGACCGAAAGTATAATCCACTCTTTGAGTTATATAAAGGGAGGTCCTGGGTGCTACATCCCCATGCACTTCGGTTGCCTTCAGGAACCAAGGGCAATATTTTTAAGGCCTTAAATAATGACTTACTCATTCCGATGGTGAGTATGGAAAAGTCGCAGTTATTGCCTGACCCATTTTTTTATGATCTCAAAGTAAAGGTCTCAGTTCCTGATTTGAATGAATATGACCATTGTTATATCTTATCCGGTGATTATATTGGTCCAAGGTGGGTTTATTATTCTCCTTCTAATCAGGGGTTTCTTACTGTGCCCGAGCATATGGTATCGTCTCTAATTCAATTATCCAGAGACCCGCGGTATGAATATTCACTAATGAGTTTACCGGTGCTTGTCCGGGGTAGACCAGGAAGATTTAAAATAAGGGTGCAGAACCTTGAGTCTGGGATTAAGACTTATACTCTATCAATCATCACGCCGTTTAGGAGTTATAATGTGCGCACCTTCCGGTTGCGGCAATATGAATATCGGGATGTCCAGTATGATTTTACCATTCCTGAGACCCATCCTTTAGGTGAAGATTCGTTTCTGGTTATAAATACTGCCCCGACCCCTGATGATACAGCATTATTTACCAATTGGATTGTTGACCAGGTTAGTTTTGGTTTGCCGGAGAGATTATTTATAAAGTTTCCTTTGGGTGATTCCTTTAATTTAACTCTGGTGAATAATACTGCAGATACAATGCATCAGATGCGATTGGGTTATACATTTACCCAGGGTCATGGTAGAATAGAATGGGGACCAAAGTCATTTTCTTTAAATCCCTTTGAGAAAAAGGAGTTGCCTGTAGAGATTGATGTTAGAGACACCTGCGGTGTGATTAAAATTATCGCCACGAGTGCTGGTGATACAGTAGGGAGTATTACAAGACCGGTTAAACGGGCAATGCGACCAACACCCGAGGATAAATTTTATGATGATTTTAACTTGACCAATCAGAAATTTTGATTAGGATTATTATGAAGATTTTGAAGAAGATTTGTTGGTGCAACAAATTTAACAAGAAGGTTAAAATGCCTATAAAAAAACAGGATTTTAATCTGTTTCGCCTTGTGCCGTATGTATTAGTTTTAATATTCTTCCTCAGCACAGGCTTTTCACAGATAACCTGGATGAGAACGTATGGAGGCCCACTTGGCAATTTTGGTTATTCTGTGCAGCAGACTGCTGATGGCGGTTATATCGTCACAGGATATACTTATATTTCCGGAAACAATACTCAGGTCTATCTCATCAAGACCGATTCCTTAGGAGATACCCTCTGGACAAAGACTTATGGTGGAGATGCCCATGACCGAGGAATGTGTGTTCAACAAACCACCGACGGCGGTTATATCATTACAGGATATACCAATTCCTTTGGAGATAGCTTCCAGATCTATCTTATTAAGACCGACTCCTTTGGTGATACCCTGTGGACTAAGGTCTATGGGGACAGTTCAACTGATTATGGTTATTCTGTCCAACAGACCCTTGATGGTGGTTTTATTATCGCTGCTGCCCGTGTTTTTGGGTGGGGTTTTGATCCAGTATATCTTATTAAAACTGACTCTCAGGGAAATGTCCATTGGTCTAAAACTTATGGTGATACAATAGAAGCAATTGCTGGTAGGTCAGTTCAACAGACTAACGACGGCGGTTATATAATTGGAGGTGGCTGTAATGACCATATGTTATTAATAAAAACCGACTCCCTTGGTGAGTGTCAATGGTTTAAGATGTATAGAGCAAGTGGATGGTACATCGATGGTTATTCAGTTCAGCAAGTAAACAATGGGTATATTCTTGCAGGGTGTTCGTATCCCTACATTTACCTTGTAAGAACCGATTCTCTTGGTGATACACTTTGGACCAGAACTTTTAGCAGACTTGGTGATACCTGGGGTGTAATGTGTTATTCAATTGATCAGACAACCGATGGTGGATACATTCTGTGTGGGTATCACTACTATGAGGATCTCAGAAAAACGCTTTTGGTAAGAACCGATTCTCTTGGTGATACCTTGTGGACAAAGATCTATGCTCTGCCGGGTCAACAAAGCTACAGCAAGGGGTATTCTGTTCAGCAGACGTCTGATGGTGGCTACATTGTTACTGGCTACATAAGTAGTTCTGAGGGCTGGAAAGTCTATCTCATCAAGACTGACCAGGATGGAAATGTGGCAGGGATAGAAGAAAGAGGTTGTGCGCAGCGGTTATCTACCCAACCGCGACTGTTGGTTTACTCAAATCCCTTTTCTGGAAAGACAACCATCAAATTCCAAATTCTAAATCCGAAATCCGAAGTAAATTCTAAATCACAAACTTCACTAAAAATTTATGATGCACAAGGAAGATTGGTTAGACAATGGGGCTATAAGACAATTAGACAATCAGACAAAATTACTTGGGATGGAACCGATGATAGTGGGAATCTGCTTTCACCTGGAGTCTATTTCTGTCGATTGGAAACCAATGAATCTGCAGTAACGACAAAAGTCATAAAGTTGGAATAAATCAGAAGATAAAATGGCTATACAACGAAGTTTTTTGATGTTTATTGTAGTCTTGCTCTGCTCAGGTATTGTGCGATTTGCACAATCTGCGACACTCTGTTATGGGTTTACCAGGGTAGAGGGTGTCCGGACCAATGGAGTCCAAATCAAGGCAGTTTATCAGAATGACACAAGCATTGTGCTGGATACGGTGAGTTATCACCATCCAGCTTATGGTGATGGATATTTTCATATGTCTCGGTCTGGTGTGCTTCCTGCCGGTAAATATAATGTTCACTTTGAGTATGGCAATTATCTTAGAAACAAAGTCATTTTCTATGACCCTGAAATAGGTCCGGTGAATATGGGTGATGTGGGGTTGGTGCAGGTGGAATATTATAGTGATGATACGATAATTATTCTGAGAAATATTCAGATGGAGGCAGTGTTTAAAAGACAGAATGGTATAATTCGGGGATTAACAGTTAAAGGCCATAGTGGTCTATTATCTTTAACTCAACCCGGGCAGATAATCTTGCGCGATACATTGATTTCTACCGAATTCCAGCAGACCAATGGCACAGTTACGCATATTGATACGAACATAATTTCTCCAAACCGGGTGCAGGTTGTCTTTGAAGTTAATTTCCCATATCACAGAGCAACAATAAACTACACAATGGATACATTATCTTTAAGGTGGGACAGTGAGGTCTGGCTACAGAATGTGAGTCCTTCTAATGACCGGGCATTGCGCCTTGATTTTTCCCTGCCCTTGCTTGATAAGATGAACTATGCATTCTGGGCTGATGAGAATGCACCATACAAAATAGAAGATTATTTTTATAAAGAAATTAGATATCGGCAAAACTGGTGTGTTTTACCTGCGGTAATCCTTTATGATACGATATTGGATTACGGTATTTCTTTTGTCTGTCCGTTTGAGGGAAAGAAGCCGGCGTTGGCGTTCAGGTTAAAGAAGAGTCCAAGCGTGGATACATTTCGGATTTCTTATAATTATTTGAGGATGGGCAGGCAGAGTGGTAAGCATGCTCAGGCATCTTTATATCTTGTGCCGCAGGCAGGTGATTGGCGTCCTGGTCTTGCCTGGATGCTTGACCGCTATTCAGAATACTTCAAACCCCATCCCAATTCAAATGTTCTTGAAAATGAGGGAAGATTTTTCATGAGTGGCACCTGGACCTGGAAAGAGATGTTTATATTTGATACCTGCGAAACCTTTAAGGTAAAATGGACCGAATACTATAGCAAGCCATTCTTTGGGCTTTATGCACCACAGGACCGTTCCCAGTGGAGGGTGGTAGGCGATAATGAAACTGGGCTTACATACTATCAGTGGTTTATTGATTCTATGTATCATCCTAACACCAGTTATGTAGGCACGAGGCGAATAATTGATTCCTTTTATGTCCATGGGGTTGGAACCTATCCATACTTCAATGCCAGTGAGGTATGGAGGAAGTGGGTGGCGACGAGTGGTGATACATTCCCATTTGATAGTTGCATAGCAAAATATGCAAATGGTGATACAATTACTGGATTCAAACAATGCTGGACAATGAATCCAGATACGAATCTATGTCCTGAAAATATACCCTCCTGGTCCGCACATATTGATTCCCAGTGCGCCGCAGTTTTGGATAGTTATCCACAAGCTGCAGGCATCTTCCTTGACCGTGATGACTACCAGGATTATGACTATGCCCATAATGATAGTGTCTCAATGATAAATACTACCCCGGTCTATATGCTTGGATTTGCCCTGGAAGAGATAAATGAAAAGATCTGCCGGAGGGTGCATAATAAAAATAAGAGTATAATGGCCAATGGTCCTTCTGGTATTGAGGTCTGTAAAAATATGGATGCAATAATGAGCGAGGAGTACTTTCCACCCTTGGGTTCTGCCCAGTATCTTGGTCTTGCCAGACCGATGGTCTTGATGGTTGCGGATACACTGGCAAGACAGACTGAGTTGAAAGACAAATCTGCATTGTATTCAGGTTATTTCCCGAGTCTTGAGCATCGGGTAAAAGAGTCTATGAGTCGGGTGATTGACCGAAAGTATAATCCACTCTTTGAGTTATATAAAGGGAGGTCCTGGGTGCTACATCCCCATGCACTTCGGTTGCCTTCAGGAACCAAGGGCAATATTTTTAAGGCCTTAAATAATGACTTACTCATTCCGATGGTGAGTATGGAAAAGTCGCAGTTATTGCCTGACCCATTTTTTTATGATCTCAAAGTAAAGGTCTCAGTTCCTGATTTGAATGAATATGACCATTGTTATATCTTATCCGGTGATTATATTGGTCCAAGGTGGGTTTATTATTCTCCTTCTAATCAGGGGTTTCTTACTGTGCCCGAGCATATGGTATCGTCTCTAATTCAATTATCCAGAGACCCGCGGTATGAATATTCACTAATGAGTTTACCGGTGCTTGTCCGGGGTAGACCAGGAAGATTTAAAATAAGGGTGCAGAACCTTGAGTCTGGGATTAAGACTTATACTCTATCAATCATCACGCCGTTTAGGAGTTATAATGTGCGCACCTTCCGGTTGCGGCAATATGAATATCGGGATGTCCAGTATGATTTTACCATTCCTGAGACCCATCCTTTAGGTGAAGATTCGTTTCTGGTTATAAATACTGCCCCGACCCCTGATGATACAGCATTATTTACCAATTGGATTGTTGACCAGGTTAGTTTTGGTTTGCCGGAGAGATTATTTATAAAGTTTCCTTTGGGTGATTCCTTTAATTTAACTCTGGTGAATAATACTGCAGATACAATGCATCAGATGCGATTGGGTTATACATTTACCCAGGGTCATGGTAGAATAGAATGGGGACCAAAGTCATTTTCTTTAAATCCCTTTGAGAAAAAGGAGTTGCCTGTAGAGATTGATGTTAGAGACACCTGCGGTGTGATTAAAATTATCGCCACGAGTGCTGGTGATACAGTAGGGAGTATTACAAGACCGGTTAAACGGGCAATGCGACCAACACCCGGGGATAAATTTTTTGACGATTTTAACGCAGGGAAGATGAGTGAACAATGGCATTTATGGGAGCCACCTGCAGCCTGGTCTGTTGAGAACAGCAGTGCAAAAGGTAATGGCAATTATTCCCGCCACTTTGCTACAGTTGGTGCCGGTAATACAAATTGGACAAACTACCGCCTTCAGATGAATACTAAACTTGAAGGTAGCACCAATCCTTTTATTCAGTATCTTAAGTCCTATCTCTATTTTCGGATTCCAAATAATGCGGATACGATGTATTACCGATTTGGTATAAAGGGTGATGAAGCAAATCTTGTTCTTTTTAGGCGAGACGGGATGGATAACTGGACAAGGCTCGGTGATTATAGATTCCAAGCCCAGAAAGATGTCTGGTATAGCCTTGGAATAAGAATTCAGGGTAGCAATATTCGTTGCTATCTAAATGGTGAAGAAATAATCAACAGAAATGATGCAACATACACCAGTGGTGGTATTGGAATAGGCACTAACGAAGATTATATGACCAATTACTATGATGATATTGTAGTTCGTCCTTTGGTCTTGCCCGATACTCTCTTTGCAGATAACTTTAATAGTGGTCAGATGTCTCCTTTATGGGTTAGACATCTTGGAAACTGGGATATACCCCAGGATTCAGGATTTGTTAGAGGCAGTGGCACTGCGCACTTTGCCACGGTGGCTGAGGGTTGTGACTGGACAAACTTTAAATTTTCGGTTAAAATAAGGATAAAAGGAAGTGAGATTATGCCTGCTTTAAGAGGATATATGTTTTTCCGGGTGCAGGATACACATAATTACTATCGTTTTGGGATTTACGACCGCACCGGACTTGAGCTTCACAAAAGGGAAAATGGAGAGTGGACAAATCTTGGCACCTATTCCTTCAAACCTGATAAAGATATCTGGTATAACCTTAAAATAGAAATTCAGGGTGCTCAGATTAAGGGTTATTTGAACGACACATTACGAATCACATATACTGATAATGTCAATCCCTTTATCAATGGTGGTATTGGGATTGGTGTTTTGGAACAAGAGGAGATGGTCGTTGATTATGATGATGTTATTGTGCAACGATTATTGTAGCAAATCTAATATGTTTTTTATGTCATCATTGAAAGGAGGTGTATCTTAGATGACGAAGATTACGGTTTATGAAGGTGAATCCTTTGATAATGCGATGCGCCGGTTCCGCAAGTCAGTGGAGCGCGCTGGCATTCTTCGTGCAATCAAAAAACACGAAGTTTATGAAAAACCGAGTGAAAGAAAAAAACGGCGCTTGCTCACAGCAAGAAAAAAAGAACTTAAAAGACAACGGGAGGAATTATAGAAAGAAGCCACGCTGAACAGGTTCTTGAACTTTCCAAATTGCTAAACATTCTTGCTGATTATTGCCAGACCCAACCAGGTAAATTAAAGGCGCTCAATATACGGGAATTTAAAAGCCAGGAACTTGCTGAATCTGAGTTAAGAAAGATTGATGAAATTAGAAAATCAGGTGAAAGGGTTGATTTCTACATCCCATTTATGCCGGGTGAACTAAAAACGTTAATTACTGCACAATCATATTTGCCAATTGATATCTTCCACACCTTGCGCCTCTTCCTCACCCATCTAAGAACCCTTAGGAATAGATATGAAAAAGGAAAATTGAAAAATTATTTTAATAAATTTCATATCTATGATAATATAATTGAAGAGATAAATGCGAAGATAGATGATAATAAAGAGATAAAAAATGACGCCTCACCATCCCTTTATAAAATAAGAATGAGAAAAAAAACGCTTTATAACCAGATAAAAAATGAATTGAAAGAATTACTCACTTCTGCACCACATCTATTTACTGAATTAAATATCGTTGAAAGAAATGGCAGGTATGTATTGCCAGTGAAGGCAAATCTTAAACATAATCTACCGGGCATTGTTCACGCATATTCAAATTCTGGAGAGACCATATTCATTGAACCGATGCAAATCGTTGAATTCGGGGCTGAACTCGTTGCACTTGAAAAAGAAGAGCAGGATGAAATAGTGAACATCCTCAGGAAACTGACATCAAAAATAAAACTAATTATTGATAATATTGAGTCTGACATTGATTATGCAGCAAACCTTGATTTGCTTTTCGCAAAGGTAAACTACGCATCGGATTATAACTGTTCAATGCCTATTTTTGGCGACCATCTGGATATAAGAAATGGATTCCATCCACTATTAAAACACTTAAAAAAAGATACCGTGCCATTAAATCTTAATATCCCTATTGATAAAAAAGTTCTACTAATATCAGGACCAAATGCAGGCGGGAAGACAGTCGTCTTGAAAACCGTAGGTTTACTATGCCTCATGGCAAAATTTGGCATGTTTATACCTTCAGAGGAAGGAACGGTCTTACCATTCTTTGATAAGGTCTATGCAGATATAGGAGATGAACAGAGTCTTGAATCGGCTCTCTCAACTTTTGCTGCCCACCTTTTACAGATAAAATATGCACTTGAATCAAAAAATGGAAATAACCTTGTGCTACTTGATGAATTGATGAATCAAACATCGGTTGAAGAGGGTTCGGCACTTGCCTCAGCAATAATGGAAGAACTGGCAAAAAGAAATAACATTGTTTTGGCAACAACCCACAACGAAAGTCTTAAAATTTATGTAAGCAAGAAGGAAGATATGTTAAATGCGGGTATGGAATTTACTGATAGACCAACCTACCGGCTCATACTTGGAATCCCTCAACCAAGTAATGCCTTGAAACTTGCCGAGCAAATGGGACTGGAAAAGATTGTTATTGAAAAAGCAAAGTCATATTTAGATAGAGAAAAAGAATCATTAAACGAACTATTTGAAAGTTTGTCTAAAGAGTTGACGAGCGTTCAGGAAGAAAAGAATAGACTCAATAAATTGATTTCTGAATATGAAATTAGGCTAACTGAATTCGAGTCTAAAAAGAAGAAAGAACTGATGGAATTGAAAGAAAAGTATCAGAAAGAATTGCTAAAGGCTAAACATCGGATTGAAGAACTTGTAAGAACATTAAGAAAAGAAGGTCCCAAACCTGAACTGGTAAAAGCAACAAAAGAGTTTTTCAACGCAGAGTTAAAAAAGGAAGCATCAAAAATACCCTATTATCCACAGATTGGTGAAATGGTCAAAATAAAAGGGTCAAACAGGGCAGGAGTCGTCCTTGCTCAGCATCAGGGAAGATTCAAAATCGGCTTTGATAACTTATTTTTCTGGGCAAAACCTGAAGAGATTGAACCAGAGACGAAATAATGGTTGAAAGAAATAAAATAGAGGAAATAGTAAGACAAACTGACATAGTGGATTTGATATCTCAATATATCCACTTAAAGAAGGTAGGCAAGAATTATCGTGCTCTTTGCCCTTTCCATTCCGAAAAAACCCCCTCTTTCTATATCAGTCCTGAAAAAGGTATTTATTATTGTTTTGGATGTAAAAAAGGTGGCAATGCAATCAGTTTTTTAATGGAATACGAACATCTTGATTTTCCTGATGCCCTGAGAAAACTTGCAAAAAATCTCGGGATTGAAATTGATACAACAAAAAATTTGAAATATAAAGATTTATATGAAGTTAACGAACTTGCCACACAGTTTTACACACTCGCTTTAACCAAAGAAATCGGCAGAAGGGGGCAAAATTATCTTAAAGAAAGAAAGATTGACCCGGAAAAATTGAAAGAATTTCTCATTGGTTATGCACCGAGCTCTGGTGGCTTGATTACCTTTATGAGACAAAAAGGCATCAACATAGAAAAACTTATAAATGCCGGCCTTGTTTCGCAGAATAGAGATACATTCCACGACAGAATAATCTTTCCGATATTCAATCTTGCAGGAAGGGTTATTGGATTTGGTGGGAGGGGGATTGATGACTATATTCAGCCAAAATATTTGAATTCTCCTGAGACACCTATTTTCAAAAAAGGTGAAATTCTGTATGGTTTATTTCAGGCAAAAGAAGCGATGAAATCAAAGTCTGAAGTGAACCTTGTTGAAGGCTATTTTGACCTTTTAAGTCTTTATCAATCTAATATCAAAAACATTTGTGCACCGCTTGGAACTGCCCTGACTGAGCATCAATCGTTATTAATATCCAGATATGCAAAAAAAGTAAATATACTTTTTGATAGTGATGTTTCGGGAATTAAGGCAACGCTCCGCGCAATAGGAATATTGATAAATGCCCAGGTTGATGTTCACATTGTGGTAATGCCTAAAGATTATGACCCTGACGAATTTATAAAAGAAAAAGGGGTAGATGCCCTTAATAATCTTATCAATTCTGCACCTGACTTTTTCACATTCTACAAAAACATATCAAAAATAAAGAGTGTTGAAGATGAAGCAAATTTAATAAAAGACTTGATTGAAATCATAAGTAAAATACAGGATCCAATAAGGCTTGATCGCTACTTAAAACATACTGCTACGATTTTTGATATTCCAATCGATCTTTTAAGGAAAAAAGTCGGAATGGATTTCAGTTCTAAAAAGTTAAGGCAAAAGGATAAGCCCGTAATTATTAAAAAAAATAATCCCGACGAAAAATTGATTATTTTAATTCTAAATAATTTAAAATATTTCAACCGTGCAAAAGAAATTGTATCAACCGATGATTTTAATGATGTTAGAATGAAAAATATTTTTGAAACTTTATTAAAAAGCGAAGATTTTTCAGTCCGGGAAATCGTTGATTTAAAGATTGACGAAGATTTGAAAAACCGGCTCCTTGCCTCACTCATCGAATCTGAAAGGTTAAATGAAGATGATTTTGTTAAGTCATTGAATCTTTATAAAAAAAACATTTTGAGGTCAAAATTAAGAACAAAAATCAGTGAGGCAATAAAAACCGGTGATGATGAAGCTTTAAAGAAATATCAAGAATTACTTAAAAAATAAAGGAGCGAAATGGTAAAATATTCTCAAAAAATATTTGAAAAAGCTAAAGAAGCTGGAAAAATTACGATAAATGAGATAAATAATCTTATCCCTGAAAATGTAACACCTGAAGAGATTGACGAAGTTCTTGATTTGCTCGCACGTAATAATATTGTCATTGTTCAAAGTGAAGAAGAAGTATCCAAATCTGGTGCTCCAAAGACTGTCCAGAAAGCTGAGGAACCAATACGGGCTTATTTCCGTGAACTGGCACGGTACGACCTTCTTACCAAAGATGAAGAATATGAATTCTCGGTGAAAACCGAAGAAGGGTATAAAATGATTGTAAAAGAATTCCTTCGTTATCCCTGTGCATTATATGAACTAATTTCAATATGTAAACAGGTAGAATTGGGCAAAAAGAGCCTCGATCAGATTTCACGCGTTGAAATTGAGGCAATAATGGATAAACATACCTTCTGGGCAGAAAGGCAGAAATTCATCCGTCGTGTGAAATCACTTGAAAAAGACTACAATGTTTTATTAAAATACTACAAAAAGGCAGAAAAGGATCGCTCAAAATTACTGAGAGGAATTATCTTTCATAAAGAAGAACGCGTTAGAAAGGCAATTGAAAAACTTGCATTACAACACAGTGTGTTGAATTGTGCAATTCAAAAGTTTAAAGAAAATCTTGAACGACTGGAGAAAATTGAAAAGACACTGCTAAGATTGCGCAACCAAGAAGGAATAAACGCATTTACAAAGGAAAAGCGAAGATTACTTACCGAACTCAGCAATAGTCCTGACCGAGCCCATATCTCGTTAAAAATAATTGAAAATCACGAAAGTATGATCAATCGTTCGCGCCAGCGTATGATTGAAGGAAATGTAAGATTGGTTATATCCATTGCTAAAAAATATGTGAATCGTGGGCTGGAATTTGCAGACCTTGTGGGCGAAGGTAACAATGGTTTAATAAAAGCAGTAGAAAAATTTGATTATCGCAAAGGCTACAAATTTTCTACTTACGCAACCTGGTGGATTAGACAGGCAATTACAAGGGCAATCGGCGACCAGGCAAGAACCGTTAGAGTTCCTGCCCATATACTTGACACAATGAATAAAGTAGCACGTGCCCAGAGAGATATAACTCAGAACCTTGGCCGTGAACCAACAATTGAAGAAATAGCCCAACATCTGGATTTACCGACAGATAAAGTAAGAATGGTGCAGAATATTTCACTCATTCCTATCTCACTTGACAAACCAATCGACGATGAAGAATCAAGTTTTGTGGGAGACTTCATTAGTAATCCTATGTCCGATTCTCCATCAAGAAAAGCTGCAATTTCAATATTGAAAGATCGTTTCAATGAGATTTTAAAAGATCTGCCCAAAAGAGAAGAAAAAATTATACGACTGAGATTTGGACTTGGCAATGGAACCCCAAAGACCCTTGAGGAAGTTGGAAAAATGTTCAATATCACAAGAGAAAGGGTTAGGCAGATTGAAGCAAAGGCACTGCGTAAATTACGCCACCCTACAAGACTGCGCAAACTCCAGGTATTTAGGGACTTGATTGAAATGGAATAATTTAAAATGGCTAAATGTCCAAAATTACTAAATACCTAAAGTTTTTATAGCTTAAAATGAATAGATATGATGTTGCGGTAATTGGTGCGGGACCCGGTGGATATCCCTGTGCAATTAGACTCGGGCAGTTAAAGAAAAGGGTGTTAGTTATTGAATCGGGTGAACTTGGTGGGGTATGTCTAAATCGAGGTTGTATTCCAACCAAGGCATTGGGCTTTGCGGCTGAGATATTGGAAAATTTCCAGAAGGCACAGAAGATTGGTATAAAAATTGAGAATAAAGGAATTGACCTGCAGTTACTTCGCAATCATACTGAAGGCGTAGTAAAAAGACTACGGGGTGGTATTGAATATCTTTTTAAGAATAATAATGTTCAATGGAAGAAGGCTAAAGCAAAAATTATATCTGAACATAAGGTTGAATTAGAAAAAAATGGAACAGTTGAAGACATTGAAGCAGAGAACATTGTAATCGCAACCGGGACCGAAATCACTGCCCTTCCTAATTTTGAATTTGATGGAAAATTTATTACAAATACTGACGATGCTTTGACACTGAATGATATTCCAGAAAAACTCCTTGTCGTAGGTGCAGGTGCGTGTGGACTTGAACTTGCAACAATCTATGCCTCTCTCGGCAGTAAAGTAAAAATTGTAGAGATTATGGCACAGATTCTGCCCGGAATGGAGACTGAACTTTGTGAAAATCTTTATAAAATTTTGAAGAAAAAAGGGATTGAGATATTATTGAATTCAACCGTCCCGCGATATAATATTGATAATAATAAAGTTAAGGTCGAAATCAAAGGACAAAATGACAGTATCATTGAAGAATTTAATAGAATATTGATTACTGTTGGCAGAAAACCAACCGATTTTGCATTCAGAAATTTAGATCTTGAACTTGATAAAAAGGGCTATATTATTGTTGATGATTCATATCGCACAAGCATAAAAAACATTTTCGCTATTGGTGACATTATTGGTCCGCCATTACTGGCGCATAAGGCAACAAAACAAGGGATTGAAGTCGCAGAAATCATTGCTGGAATATATGATACAAAAAAGTCACATGCTGTGCCATCCTGTGTCTTCACTATTCCTCCTTTATCTTCGGTTGGACTCACGGAAAAAGAAGCAGTTGAGAGAGGATACAAAATAAAAATTGGTAGATTCCCCTATCGTGCATCAGGAAAGGCTTTATCAATGCTTGAAACCGAAGGAATTGTGAAAATCATTGCTGAAGAAGAGGGGAAAATTTTAGGGGTTCATATCCTTGGTGTAGAATCTCCAAGTCTGATTGGGGAAGGAATTGTTGCAGTTGATATGGAATTAAAAGTTTCTGAACTCGCGGAATTAATCCATCCTCACCCAACTCTGTGTGAAATTATTGGCGAATCCGCAGAGAATTTTTATAAAAAGGCAATACATATATTGAACACCTGATTTCCTTTCCGTCGTTTACTCAAATTCTTATTTTTTTAGGTTTTTTGTCTAAATGTTTCTTTTTAAATATCTCTGCTTCTACCTGTTGAAACATCTTTAGAAAAATTCCATCCTTGTAAACGCACAAATTTTGCCTATAATACAATATGTTTGACAAAAAAACTGCGGGTATCTTCTCTATCCTCGGTGCGAGTGTGATGTGGGCTCTGGAACCAATATTTGCAAAGTTGTCTTTCCAGTCAACCGATGTCCTAAATACCTTTGCCACAAGAATTATATTCTGCCTGTTTGTTATTACAATCTATGCCCTGATAAAAAACCCAAAAGAGCTAATTATTAAACATCAAGAACTCAAATGGCTTGTTTATCTTTCCATTGTTGCAACTCTATTCGCTGACTTTCTTTATACCTATGCACTTACAAAGGTGATGGTAATAAACGCAGTCCTGATTGGTCATATCCAGCCAATATTTATTGTAGTATTGAGTTATTTTTTTCTAAAGACCGATAAACTTTCAAAATTTGATTATCTGGGAATTTTGTTTATGATATTTGCCGGAATCTTTGTATCATCAAAAACGCTTGATAATTTAAAGAATCTAAGATTCGGAACTTTAGGAGAGATTTTAGTCCTTATGGCGACCTTTGCCTGGGCAACCACGGCAATAACTACCAGGAAATACCTGAAAGAATTACCTGCGCAGGTTATTGCATTTTATCGATTTTTATTTGCTGGAATAATATTTATTATCTATCTTATCCCAAAGCATGGAATCAAAATAGCAAATATCTATCAGGTTCTTTTGGGCATCGTCATCGGCATAGGCACAGTTTTATACTATGAAGGATTGAAAAGAATTAAAGCAGCCCAGGTTTCCGCATTAGAACTCTCCACGCCATTTTTTGCCTCTTTTCTGGGATATATAGTATTAAAAGAAATGATTACCATACTACAACTTTTAGGTTTAGCATTCCTTTTTATCGGTATCTACTTTATATCAAAAAGGGAACGATAGTAAAATCAACCTAAGTTCAACAATTACACCAATCTTGTATATGGCTTCCTCTCATTTCGTAGAATCTAATTCGTTCCATGAAATTTTCTAATTCACCCAGCACAGTCAACACCTTTTCATCTTTTAAACGCACTAGTTGTGTCTATTTCAGTCTTCATTGACTTTTCAGGAAAATTTGATATAATATTTTATTGCCAGCGTAGCTCAGGTGGCAGAGCAGCGGTTTCGTAAACCGCAGGTCAGCAGTTCGAATCTGCTCGCTGGCTATCAAGTAAAGAACACATAAGTACAAGATTACCTACTTTTTTAATCAATCTTAAATGGACTCTTTTTTCTTCAACAATTCTTTGCTTGCAGAAGCAAGAACCGGGTCTTTTTGATTAGCAATACTCTTTAAAATATCTATCGCCTTTGGAGTCCCAATTTTTGCAATGGCGTGTAAGACCGATATTTTTGTTGTTTGAATTAAATCACTTTTAAAAAAGGGCCGCTCCTCTAAAATTGGAGTTAGATAATCAAGAATTGTATCGTCACCTTTTTCACCAAGAATTTCAATGATTGACCTACGGAATTGTTCTTCTTTTTCATCCGGAATAGATCTGCGCTGTTTTAACCAGGTAGCGGTCTCAAGCAGCTTTTCCTTAACATCTTCTTTGGGTAACGATTTCATTGATAAAATCACCACCGAACGATGTGAACTATTTAATCCAAGTTTTATATATTGATAAATATTTTCACCATCAATCTTGTTCAAACTTTCAATAGTTGCCAGTTGCACCCTCTCATCTTCATCCTCCAACATTTTACCAAGATGTTCTATTGCTGATTGTGCTTTTAATTCACCAAGAATATATGTACCATTGCGACGGACATACCAGTCGTGCGAATCAAGCAATTTTACTACTTCAGGGATAACTCTTTCGCCCATATGAATAAGAATATCTATAATCTTCATCCTGACTGACTTATCTTCAGCATCCTTAAGAGTATCAATAAGCATTGGTATGGAGTAATCAGCCATCGCAATCAGGGCATCCCTCGCCTCAACATAAGAACCCTGGTCCCATAAAAGTGAAACAAGTTCGGGCAGATAATTCTGGTCTTTTATCTCAGCAATTATCCTGATAACCATATGTTTCTTATCAAGTAAAGATTTTTCTTTGCGCACGAGATGCCTGCTGAATTTCTTAGAAATAAATTGCATAATTTCTTCACGCTGGTGTTTCTGCGCAATAACATATAATTCTTTAAGGGAGGCCAGTATTTTCTTAAAAATACTCATATCTTCTTCTGTATCACTTAATGTGTCAAAACGGTCAACCAGCAACCTAACAAGTTCATAATTTTTAGTCTCAAAGATTTTATTACTCAATCGCATTAGTTTGTCAATTGCATCAGTACGATTCTGTGCTGACGAGTCCCTTAATTGCGGAAATAAACTCCTCATTTGATGTTCTAAATTCTTTTCCATTATTTTATCCGCAACATCCGTCCCTTTTGTTGCTTTCATTTCACTCATCAATCGTGCAACGATCTTTTCAAAATTTATCTCCGGAACATTAACTCGTATTGAAGAAAGTATATCGGGTAATCGTGTGCCCGTAATATTCTTTAAAATATCAACAATTTCATCTTCAACATTCGGTGATCTTTCTTTTGCCTTGCTCGCAATTATATCAATAATGTCTTCATCCGCCATAGTGGGAATCAAACTTTTAAAAAGCATTGCAAGTTTCTTATTTTCAGTCTTATACCGAACTATATTTTTCTTAATGGTAGGCGAAAGAACTGCAAGTATGCGTGAAAATATTATCGCATATTCATCCCATTTTTCTTCTCCATATTGGTTTGCGACCATACCTGCGAGTTTCTCAAGCCCATTTATTACCTTATGAGATTGAATTTCTGTTGATTCATTACCAAGAACGCCAATTCCAGCAAGAAAACTGCCGAGCTGCTTTATTCGATCTTCTTCAGTCCAGGTTTGTTGCGAAAGCACAAGCGACTCTAAAAAATTTGTCCAATCAAGTTGTTTTACTTCCTCATCCGAACTAACAACACCAACACGATATTTATTTATTTTAATACTTAAAATACCACGTGCCCTAACCAGAGCAACAATATCTCCATAATCAGCAAGGTCCGCAGGCGTGGCCGCCATCGCCAGAAAGAAAGCGCGAATTTCATCTTCCGGGGCATTTATATCAAATGTAATGCTTTTAACACCGAGACGCATAAATTTATCAACAAGGCTTTTCACAAGTGGTAATTTTTTTGATTCAAACCTATCTCCACCCATCATCAAAACATCTTCTATTACAACAACAGAAATCGATTCCTGTTCTATTGGTAGTTCTTTCAGCAAAATTTTTATCCGTTGAATCACTGGTTTTAGTGATGGGTGTCCCTTGGGATAAATGCGACAGATATTGATACCAAGCCCGAGTTGTTTAATAAATTCAGTTTTAAATTCAATCGTTTGCTCATCAGGCATAACTACCTCATTTTCAATTTATATGCGCGCACCGAAATATAATTATCTATTAATTCACCATATTCTTCATATTCAAAGAAAGAACGAGTTGCCTGATAGAGTGATTCTCCAACCAGAACTACATCATTTTCTGCATTTTTTTGCAAAACAAGACTTTTGGCAAAACCTTCAGTAACAATGATTGCATTATGTAAATCGCCTTTTATATTATAGATGGATGCGGATGCCATTTCTAACCCACATTTTATTTTACATTCTTTTATAAGTGGGAAAAACTTATTGTATTCTTTAACTTTTTTAATTATCTCTTCAATTGCCATAATTGAGAGATGCGGTGTATAACCGCCTTTCATGCTAATACCAAAGATACCAACAATTTCATCACCAATTACCTGATATAGTATACCTTTATATTTCTCAATAATTGCATAGAAACTACCGAAGAGATTATTCAAAAAATTCATTACATCTTCCGCGGTCATACTCTCACTTATCCCTGTAAAGTCTGACAAATCAGCACGCAAAAAAGTCAGTGTTAACTCCTCAAGGGGTAATGTTTTTTCTAAAGAAAGTATCTTACCACAATATGGACAAAAATTTGCCTTTTCGGGTAATATATTTTTACATACAGGGCAATTTGTCATTTAAATCTCCAGTAATCTGGTATATTCTTGCTTTTTAGTAAAATACGCACGATTCTCCGGTTTCAATCTTGACTTGATGTCATCAAGAACATAAAGTGCCTTACAGCCATAATAATGTGCCTGTTCAATCTCATTATGTTCATAATAAAATAGTGCAAGTTTACACAATGCCTGCCCAATCAATGGTGGATATTTTAATGTCTCACTGATAGTAAGTGCCGTTTTAAGATAATCAATCGCCTTTATCTCATCAATGTCAGAAAGTAATATATAACAATAAAATTCAATTTCTTTATTGTTCAATTTTTGCGCCAGATTTAATGCACTATTAACAAATTCCCTTGCCCTTTCAACCTGATTCAGATTTATCAGGCTTATAGATTTTTTTAGATTAATCTCTGCCAGTAAATTATCACGCACCAGTAAGGAAATCTTATTATCAACAATATTTAAATAACGATTGACTTCAGTCTCATTTTTTTGCATCGCCTCAATTATCGCTAAATTAAGCGCAGATTTTAAACTGATTTCAAAGCCAATTTGCTCGGTCAGACTGAATGCCTCCTGAAAATATCGTTTTGCATTTTGTCCATTACCCACCTGATAATAATTTTCTCCAATTAAATATTTCAATTCTGCAAGATTGAGTATTTCATTATCTTTTATTAAATCACTTTGTGCGTAGTTTAGGTACTCAAAACTTAGTTCATAATTTCCGAGGTTTTGATGCATTTTTGAAAGATTCAACAAACACGGTAATTCGCCTTCTTTATAATCCTTATTGCGTGCGGTGGCCCAAGCAAGATTATAGTTCAATAAACTCTTCTCAGGTTCATTTTTCGCCTGATAAAGCTTACCCAAACCAGTATAAAGTAATGTAAGAATATCAACCATCTCTTCATTACACTTCTCAATTGCACCGATATATAGATCTTCCGCCTTTTTAAATTCGCTAAGTAAATAACAGGCAACGGCCAAGCGCTCGGTAAAAAGAAGGTTCCATTTCAATAAATTCAATTGGTGGGTATTTTCTCTGCCCTGTTCGGCTATTGCCTTCATTCGCTGGATATCGCCTTTCAATTCATAAAGGTCACTAAGATTTAATTGACAGTCAATTATTTTCTCAACATCAATTACCCCGATATGTTCTTCTTCAATTCTTAAAACAGTATTGTAAAAATTCATTGCAGGTTCAATTGCATATAAAGTTTTTGCTTTATCACCCGCCAACTTGAAATAATAACCCGCCCTTTCAAATCTTTCACAGGATAGAAACTGTTGAGCAAGAACTTCATAATACTCAGAAAGGCAATTGGCATAAATATTTTCGAGTAATTCTGCAATCCTTTTGTGAATATCCTTTCTTTTTTTAATTGGCAGAGTTGTATATACCGCATCCCTTAATAGATTATGCCTGAAGATATATACCGGGTCTTCGCTGTCGCGAAACTGGACAATATAATCTTCTTTTATTAAATAATCAAGTCGCTCCTGTATGTCGGGCACATTACCCAAAAGGTTTGTAATAATCTTTCGCGTAAAGCTGTATCCTATGACCGATGCATAATCAATCAATAAGCGATGAGCAGAAGAAAGAGCATCTATACCCGACATCACAACACCGTACAGATCATCAAGGAAAGGTAACCGTCTTTCTTTTTCCAAATGCCATTTACCCTCTTCATTTTGTTTGATAAGCTGGATTCTCTTCACATGCCTTATCGTTTCAATAACGAATAATGGATTGCCTCCGGATATACGAAATATGAACTCTGTAAGCGTTTCATCCACATCACAATTTAAAACATACTTAGTCAAATCTTTAACTGTATCAAAAGAGAGAGGAGTTAAATTAATGGACTCAAAGGGTTGATTAATTTTACCACTTATGTCATCTATAAAATTAACCATTAATAAAAAAATCGGGAAATCCGAGAGTTCATTAACAAAATAATTGACCAACATTTTACTCAAATTGTCTGCTCGATTGAATTCTTCAAAAATCAAAATTAATGGTTTTTTATTACAAATTACCCTGAGAATATTTTTTACCGCGCTAAATATTTCTTCTTGAATCTTCTGTAATTTATCACCCCAAACCCGTCGCATATCCGTTATAAAAAGATGCTTTAGACCTTGTGCATCCTGTAATGTCAGATTATTGTTTAGCACAAATTTATCGATTTTTTCATCAATTTTTTTTATATCATCATATTCACTCAGGTTTAAAAGTTCCCTAAAGAACAATTTAAATGGATAATATGGACTATGAATCTCTACCGCACAATAACTTTCAAAAACATTAAAATTTCTGTCCCGTTTAATAAACTCGATAAATTCTTCTTTAAGTCTGGTCTTACCAATACCCATCTTACCTGTTATTGCACAAATTTTAAGAGTTTTTGTTTCATTCACCATTCTAACAGTATTTACCAATTTTTCAAATTCCTTTTCTCTTCCCAACAATGGAAATTTAGATGTCACTTTTTTTCTTTTTTCTTTTAATAACCCTTTAAGCCTATAGATTTTAACAGAACCAGTTCTGCCCTTAACCTTTCGTTCTCCGACGAAATCAACATCTACAATATTAGAAACTCCATCATAAACAGAACTACTTAAGTATATCTCATCAGGTGGGCAAATTTGAGTCAGCCGTGCTGCTACATTAACCGTATCGCCAATAATGGTTAAATAAGAGAGATTCTCTATGACATAACCAAAAAATATCCAGCCGGTATTCACCCCGAATGATATACGCCAATCACCTAATTCCTTTTTTGTAACTTTATGCTGATAATAATCCTTTATCGCTAAAATGCACTCTATTGCCCTCTCGGGGTCATCACGATGTGACCTCGGAATACCAAAAGCAGCAAGGATACGATTATCAGGAAAAATTTTATTAGTAGCACCCGCGTATTTTTTTATAATATTCTCACAATCTTCCATTGCTTCAGCAAGATAAATTGCATTCTGACGGATTTTTGACTTATCTACAATCGTCGCTGTATTAATAAAATTAACAAAAAATAAAGTAACAACACGAGATTCACCACCCCATAATTTAACATGCTCGCTATCGATTTGAGATTCTTCGGAATAAACGAGTTTTGCCCCGCAATTAGGGCAAAATTTGTATAACTCTAAAATTTTTGAAAAGTCGCAGAAATTACACTCCCCCATGCTAAAATAGTATATACAAAATTTATAAAGTGTCAATAGTGATGGTTAGTAGGTGCCGGGTTTATTAGTTCAGGATGATTCGTCATAAGAACAGTTTATTCCTGAAGATGAGCGATATTATGTTGATACGGCATGGTGAAAAATTCAAAAAATTTGAACAAATGTCGTGTTAAATGTCTTCAATTATTCAATTTTGGGTCAATAATTTTTCAATATCATAATATTTTCCATCCTCGGCTGCAAGGACTAATATGCCGGTTCTCTCTCTCAATTGCCTTGCAATATTCGATGGACCCTCACGGATAATAGTCATACCAAAATGGGTGATAATAGCAACCTTTGGTTTAATACCTAAAATTATCTTTTCACAATCTGAAACTGATAGATGGTCAATTTCAGAAGATTCGAGTTTCAAAAGACTCAATATGATAATATCACCTTTATAAGCATTTATCAATTGTGGGAAAAATTTCGTATCCACAATATATGAAATTGAATAATTATTATAACTTAATGTAAAACCATAAGTCTCAACACGATGTTCGTGCTTGATGGGAAATTTAATTTTTAATCCGTTTAATTCAACTTCAAATCCGGGCATAATTATTTTTATTTCTTTTAAAAACTCTAATAAATAATCAAATATTACCCCTCCTTTACCAAATGCATCACTCGGTGCCAATAAGACTCCATTCTTTTTAAATCCACCCTGGGTTAACACATCAAGGTAAACATTTATATCTGCTGAGTGGTCAATATGTTTATGAGTCAAAATTATAGCATCAATCTTTTCAGGATTAAATTTGGGCAAATATGTTAAGAAGCGATAATATGACTCCGGACCAGGGTCAACAAGAATATTCTTTCCCCCTATTCTAAAAAAAATCCCACCGGTTGCTCGTAGCTGTCTGGCAATAACAAACCGTGCCCCACCCGTACCTAAAAAAATGATTTTGTCTTTCTTCGATTCTTTAGTTTTTCTCGGCATTTAAATAGTTTTGCACGAATTGTTATAAAAATAGATAAAAAGTACAATCATAATCTATGTCGTCTCCCTGTCAATGATTTTCAAAATCTCTGCGATGGTCTCCTCAAGGTTTATATTTTTCACGACATATTTGTAATCTTTCATATACTTTAATTCCTCATTCGCAGTTTTAAGACGGTTCTCAATCTCCTTTTCATTATCGGTATTCCTTTTTATCAATCTGTTTTTAAGCTCTTCAAAATCAGGGGGCAAGACAAATATATAAATTCCGTCCGGGTAAAGGGACATTAATTGCTTTGCACCCTGGACATCAATATCCATTAAAACATGAAAACCGTTTTCTAATTTATTTTCCAAAAAATCTCTGGGCGTTCCATAATAATGTCCGTGCACAATTGCATACTCGGCGAACTTACCCTCAGCAATCCAGCGTTTAAATTCGTTTTCAGTAAGAAAAAAATATTCTCTTCCGTTTACTTCGTCTTTTCTCCTTGCCCTTGAGGTTGCAGAAATGGAATATACTATATCTTTACGCCTTGCTACTATTCCATTACAGATGGTGGTCTTACCAACACCGGATGGACCGGAAATAACTATCAATTTTGTTTTTTTACTCAATGTTCTGAACCTGCTCTCTGATTTTTTCTATCGCCTCTTTAATATTAACTACCGATTCGCTGATGCTGAGATAATTGGCCTTAACACTTAAAGTATTTGCCTCTCTCTGCATCTCCTGTAGTAAAAAATTGAGACGTCGTCCGGGATATTTTTCATTGTCAAGGGCATCTTTAAATGCCCTGATATGTCCTGATAATCTTGAATATTCTTCTGCGACATCGGTTCTATCTGCAATATAAAGCATCTCCTGATATAATCTTGAGCGATCTATATTTTCGTTTATTTCTTTTATCAAATCATTTAAATGTTTTTTGTAGTATTCATTCCTCTTTGGTATCATTATTTTAATCTTTTCAACCTCCTGTTCTATATCACCGAGGATTTTCAAAATTTCCTGTTTAGTATGTTCCCCCTCCCTTTTCTTTGCCATTAACAGTTCATTCAATGCCCGATTAAAAATAGGTTTAAAATTTTTGAATATCAATTTTGTATCCGTCTGATTCTGACTTATTCTTATCAAACCCGGTATAGCAAGTAGCGTATTTATATTTAGTGAACCAGTTACTTTATGCTTCTTCTTAATTTCTCGCGCAACAGCTAAATATGCATCAAGTAATTCTTTATCAACCTCAAATCTGTTACCTAAGATTTCACGATCCTGTTGAACCACGACAACTATATGCCCACGACAAATGTTTTCCTGCAAAATTTTCTTTATCTCCTCTTCAAACGGGTTGAAAGAACTCGGCAACTTAAGGGATATATCAAGAAACCGATGGTTATACGACCTTATCTCCACATCAAATCTTATTGGTGGATTTTTTATTTCACCGCTTGCCCTGCCTATCCCGGTCATGCTATAAGGCATAATCAAACCTCCAGAATGATTGTAACAGGACCATTATTTTCAAGACTCACAAGCATCCTCTCACCGAAAACACCCGATTTTGTTGTAATACCATTAGTTTTCAACCGCTCAATAAAAAACTCATATAATCTCTTCGCACGCTCTGGCTCTTCAGCATTGGTAAAAGATGGCCTCCTGCCCCTGCTTGTGTCAGCGAGCAAAGTAAATTGAGATACAACTAATGCCTCACCATTGATGTCTTTTAGTGAAAGATTAAATTTTCCATTACTATCCTCAAAAATTCTCAAATTCACACAGGTTTGTGCCAAATCCTCTGCGGTTTCTTCCGCATCGCCTTTTTTCACACCAAGCAATATCAACAGCCCCTCCCCGATTCTGGAAATTGTCTTATCTCCTATTATGACTTCTGCTCTTTTTACTCTTTGTAAAACCGCCTTCACTTTGAAATTACCTCAACAATTGACTTCGCAAAATCCTTTGCTGCTTGTGGTCCTGAACCAGTAATAACATTATCACTGATTTCTATATCTGAACCTGTATATTCTCCACAATGCGGTCGGATCTCATCTGCTACTCCGGGATAAACAGTTACCTTTTTATCTCTAAGAATCCCGGCCCTTGCCAGAGCAACCGGAGCAATACAGATCGCAGCAACAGTCTTGTTTTTTTCATAAAAATTATTGATAACCGAGTGCAGTATTTTATCATCCCAGAGTTCTTTACAACCAGTTCCACCTACAATAATCAACGCAACAAAACTGTCAGGAATTACTTGAGATATTAGAATTTCGGGTTTTACTATCATACCCAGCATACCCCTTGAGGGCGTGGTATCAGTAGAGGCAACGATAACCCTAAATCCTGAATTTTTTAAAAGTTCGAAGGGTTCCTTAAATTCTTCATCTCGAAAATCATTGTGAGCGATGACAATCAACACGGACTTTTTTTGAAAAACTTTATCCTCGGTCTTATGCAATGTTGTTATTTGTTCTTTGCCACCTCCACAAAACAAAATAAATAGTAACCCGAGAATAAAATTCCTTTTCATAGAGCCTCCTAATTTCAATTTAGAAAGCGGGAGACGGGATTCGAACCCGCAACCAACGGCTTGGAAGGCCGTGACTCTACCATTGAGCTACTCCCGCATAACACGTTCCCAAAATTTTGAAGCTTGTAATAATTATACCTGTTTGGAAGAAAAAGTCAACAATCAAAAAACAAATCCTTGACAATTTTCTATACATCATTATACTAATTGTGATGGCTGTAAATATACAGGAAGTCGCGATAGACCTCATTAAAACAATAAAAGCAGCACAAATCTATCAAACAAGTCATCCAAGTTTCAAAAATTTTTTTACCCAGTTTTACAAAGATATCACCCAGTATCTAAAAACCAGTTATGAACTCATTCTCAAAATAGAAAGATTTTCAATACGATACGAAGAAAGAATTATCTATGAAGAAACTGAAAAAGATATCAGTGTTGCCTTCAGACTCTTCAAAGATGGAATAAGGGAAATTAAATTTACTGAAGGTATCACAGAAGATGAACTATTGGTCTTTGTAGAAATCATAAGCCGTTCTGACCGTGACCAGGATATTGCTTTAAATCTTTGGGAATGCGATTTTTCACATATAACTTTCTATGTTGTAGAAGAAGAGGAAGAAGAGACACTCGTATATACCATACCCGAATTACCAAAACTTGAAATAAATTATGATGATACGGTGCGAGGAATTCTAACCAAAGAAAAGATTGACTTTGCCGATAAAATCTCTACGGAAATAACCCCCGAGGAATTAAGAACTTTAAAATCGGAAATCGGTGAAATAGAAAGTCAAACCGAACTTGGTATTGTAATCACGACATTGATTGATGTGTTAAAAAATACAAAATCGCCAGAAGTCATTGAGGCACTTGCTGAAATCCTTGAACTCTGTATCAATAGTAATGATTTCAAAAATGCAATTTTAATTGTAAATTACCTGTGGAATTATGCAGATATAAACCTCATCCCAAGAATAGAAAACGAAGGAATGATTGCAAGTTTTGCCGAACTACCGGATGCTCTTGATAACCAATCATTCAGCGACTTTGTTGCCCTGATTGGCTTTTTCTCAAAAAAAACAATTCCCTGGTTTATCCGCATTCTAAAAAATGTAAAAAATGATGAGCGCTTGCGGGTTCTACAGGAACGACTGGCTTATATCTGTCAGGGTGATGTTGAACCAATTTTAATTTTTTTAAAAGAAAGGGACATTAGAGTTCTAACAAGTGCAATTGTAATCCTGGGAATTATAAAAAACCCTTCTGGTATTTCACACTTAAAAGCCTTAGCTCTGCATCCTTCTCCTCTGGTACGAAAGTCAATAGTAGACGCCCTAACTGAATTTGGTGATACCAAAATGATTTCTGATTTCCTTGAAGATACGGATGTAAATGTAAGGATAAGGGCACTCCAGGCTCTGGAAAAATTAGGAGGGTACAGTCCTATTTATCAAAAGTTGATTAAAACAATAAAGCACCGTGAATTTCTTAATTTAAATTACAATGAACAGAAGGCATATTTTAATTGTCTGGTTGCTAATGGGAATAAAAAGCTCATAAAAGACCTGGAAAAAATTTTATTTAAATGGGTTTTATTCGGTAAACAGAAATATTTAGTAAAAAGACAATTATCAGCGCAAGCCCTTGCGAAAGTCGGTAATGAAACCGCCATTTCAATTCTCAGAAAGGGAATGCAGAAAAGGAATGAAGATATAAGGGCGGTGTGTGAAACTGCCTTGAGATTTACAGAAAGGAAAAATAAAAATGAGTAAGCACGATAAAGATTTTATTACCAACCTTTATGCCCTTATAAAAGCGACTTTTGTCTATGATTTTAACAACGATGTTGTGGTAAATCTTGTAAATAAGATTATGAGTCAGGCAACAGCTTTACTCCAAACAAGCAATCAGATTGAAATTATGAGATATCGCGATTATATATTTTTTAATAAAATAAGAATGCGCTTTGAAATCGAAGGTTATGCGAGTTTACAATTCATAGAGGACAATTTAAAAAAACTTGGAATAAAATCAATTATCTTATTACCAGGTTTAAAAGCCCAGGAAATACTGAAATTTGCATCCCTCTTTAAACTTAACCGAGAGGGATTTATTCAAAAATATAATGAAATCAAATTTAGCTCAATTAATGTTGAATTTTATACCGAGCAGGAAGAGACAATTCCTGAATTTCTTAAAGATGGAGAACAAATAAAAAAGACATATTTTAAGGCGTTAAAAGTAACAAAAAATTTAATACAGAACCTCTGGAATCGTCAACCTGTCGATACTAAAAGTTTTCGCAGGGTAATCTATACATTGATTGATAGTTTGAGTCAGGATGAATTTGGATTAACTGCCCTCACTGCTATAAAAAATTTTGATGAATATACATATAACCATTCATTGAATGTCGGTGTCCTTTCTCTGGCTGTTGGTCAGCGCCTTAACCTGGAACGGAAAAATCTTGTAAAACTTGGAACTAGTGGATTACTCCATGATATTGGGAAAGTAGCAATTCCAAAAACTTTGATTGATAAAAACGAACCACTGACGAAAGAAGAATGGGAAATTATGAAAAAACATTCGGTTTTTGGAGTAAGTGAAATAATAAAAACAAGGGGGCTGGACGATATTGCCTTTGCTTCACTTCTGGCAGCTTATCAGCACCACTGGAATTATGATGGAAGCGGTTATCCAGAAAAACTAAATCCCAAAATGCAACCCAATCTCTTTGCCCGGATAATTCGCATCTGTGATGCCTATGATGCGATGACCACATCAAGGCCCTATCAGATTCTGGCCTACCTCCCTGCTGTAGCAATCCGAGTTATCTGGGTGCATGCCGGGACTTATTTTGACCGACTCCTTACTAAAGTTTTCATCCAGATTTTAGGAATTTATCCGGTGAGCAGCTGTGTTGAGCTTAATAATGAAGAAATCGCGATTGTTTTACGTCAGAACCCTGCTCATATTGATAGACCGATTATCAAAATTGTTTTGAATAGTAAAAAAGAAAAAACAAATGGACCTATTGTCGACCTTGGTTTAGAGAAAAATCTAAATATTCTGAGGGCAATTTATCCACAAAAATATGATATAAATCCTGCTGAACATCTTATTACAATATAACAAAACTTTTCTATTGACTTTTGAATATCTATGGATAAAATTGAACTTATGAATAGGAACATTGCGGTTTTGGCTTCAGGCCGTGGTTCAAATCTTGAGGCGATTATAAAAAATATTGAGAATGGAACCTGTATTGCCAACCTTGTGCTCGTTATCAGTGACAATCCTGGTGCAGGAGCATTGCAAATCGCCCGCGACCACAATATAAAAGCATTGTATCTTGACCCCGGACCAAAAAAGACCTGGCTTTTACCGGAATATGAAGAAAACTATGTAAAGGTATTAAAAGAGCATAATGTCTATCTTGTGTGTCTTGCAGGATTTATGAGAATAATCAAACAACCGTTATTGAGTGCCTTTCCGAATAGAATTTTGAATATTCATCCATCACTTCTGCCTGCGTTCCCCGGGCTTGATGTTCAAAGAAAAGCACTTGAATATGGTGTTAAATATTCTGGATGTACTGTTCATTTTGTTGATGAGTCAGTTGATGGAGGGCCCATCATCACGCAGGCGGTAGTTCCTATTTACGACAATGATACTCCAGAGATACTGGCGGAGAGAATTCTGAGAGAAGAACACAGGATATATACCGAAGCAATAAATCTTATTTTATCAGGCAAATTTAGAATAATTGGAAGAAGGGTCATTCGGGAAGAATCTTGATAAAATATTTTGCGATTTGTAACAATAAAATCACTGAAAGTAACAAAGACTCAGCAACCATATATTATTTTATAAATCCGGACGACAATGAAAAAAAATTCCTCATCGAAAATTATAGAATTGATGACCATACACTAAATTCTGCACTTGATCCTAATGAACTTGCTCGTATGGAATTTGAGCCAGAACATATCGCCATAATTTTAAAGAGGCCCAAAAAATATGAAGCGCGAGACCAATTGTTATTTAGAGTTCCTACTGTCGGCATTTTCTTTTTTAAACACACCTTAATTATTGTTTCGGCAGAAGATATTACATTATTTGATGGTAAGCTTTTTGCAAATGTTTCTTCATTAACCGAATTACTACTTAAAATAATCTATCGTTCGATACATCACTTTGTTGACCATTTAAAAGTTATAAATTTGATCACTGATGAACTGGAACAGAAGATCAATCGTTCCATGGAAAATCGCTATTTAATAAGTATGTTCTCATTGGAAAAGAGTCTGGTCTACTACCTTGATGCCATCCATTCTAATGGTGCACTCATTGAAAAACTTAAACACAATGCAACAAAATTTGAATTAGACCAGGAACTTCTCGAATTACTTGACGACATTACGATTGAAAATAATCAGTGTTATGAGCAGGCTCAAAATTATTCAGAAATTCTTGCAAGTTTAATGGATGCCCGTGCTTCTATTGTGAGCAACAACTTAAATATTTTGATAAAAGTATTAAACATTATTACTATTCTTCTAATGGTGCCAACAATGGTTGTTTCTATATTTTCAATGAATGTTTCCTTACCTATACAGGGACATCCCTATGCATTCTGGATTATCCTTGGAATAGCTGGATTTTGTGTCTTAATAGTTATCTTTATTTGGTGGAGATTGAGACTGTGAGAAAATTGGTACTCGTTTGATGATTGCAAAAAGCGAAACGGTTTCTTATATTTACTTGGGAACAACGACTGACGAAACGCTCTTCGAAATCGTTTACCGATAAACGATCTGTTAGTAGGGAACCCTCCCCAATAATCTGGTGGTTTGCCTGATGAGAAATTTTTTTCTGGTAGCGCAAACCTGATAGATTAAGGGATGATGTGCAAGAACAGGTTAACGAGGGGGATTAAAGGTTTCCACGAACTTTTCGGGTTTGTTTAGAAAAGTGAGTGGAAAAAAGGGGGAACCCTCCCCAATAATCTGGTGGTTTGCCTGATGAGAAATTTTTTTCTGGTAGCGCAAACCTGATAGATTAAGGGATGATGTGCAAGAACAGGTTAACGAGGGGGATTAAAGGTTTCCACGAACTTTTCGGGTTTGTTTAGAAAAGTGAGTGGAAAAAAGGGGGAACCCTCCCCCTTTAGGGCGGTTAGCTCAGCTGGTTAGAGCGTCGGTCTCACATACCGAAGGTCACTGGTTCAAGTCCAGTACCGCCCATACAAAATTTTCCCAAATCTTGTTTTTGGTTTGGTCAAAAATATCAATATCTTGCATTGCGAATAGATGTAAAAAATTGGAGATAAAATAACAATTCTGAAGACCCGATTCTTCCAATCAAAATGATAAATGCCCAGCCATTTTTTTGCTGAACCCTTCGGGGGTTAGTTTGGTTGTGGTGTCTTATGATTTTACCACTTGTCCAATCGGAAAATTTAAAACCCTGCTTGCGATAGAATAGATCCATCTTAACCTGGTAACGGTGTGTGTATCCATTTACATTCGGGAATTGACAGGTATTAAATTATGAATATACTTATTATAGGAATTTCGCTGCCGAGGAATTTTTTGAAAGAGTTGAGCCCATACAAGGAGGTTATTATGTGTTATAAGACAAAGATTAGTATAACTATATTGGCAGTAGCCCTATTATGGGGCGCTGAAAACATCCCGGTATTGACAAATGGAAATAGCATGTCGAATGATTTACTCATTGATACACCTTTAGAATTAAAAACTCCGCTGACGAGTTCCCAGCAAACGCTGCCTTCTATCCTTGCAATTCCTTACTCCATTGAGTGGCGAATATCACTTCCAGATACCTATCATGTGGGTTTGACAACAGTCTGGGACACAATTCTCTGGGTATCTGAAGGTTCTGCCACTACTGGTGCTGATGTACCAGAGATCTATGTATACAACCTGAGAACCCTGGCACTCATTGATTCGTTCAATCAACCAGGGGTTCCTATGGGTTGGGGCTGGCGTGATATGACAACAAGAGGTGATTCGGTTTTTGCTTCTTATAGTGCTTCAATTCAGGTAATCCATGCGCCAACCCGCACTGTGGCACGGTCATTTACTCCGGGTACTGGATTAAATCCCCACCGGGGATTGGCATGGAATCCGGGTGATTCTATCTATGCTACTAATTTTGCCTCGCCAATATGGCAGTTTTATAAAGCCGCGCCTTTTAGCCCGCGTTCTGTTGCCAACATTGATACCTCTTACGGCCTTGGCTATGATGCCAACGGCTTTTTATGGATGTCGGTTCAGACTGGTCTCTCCCAGGGTAAGATTGCAAAGTTCAGCTATCCTGCCCTTATAAAACTTGACGAGCAGTTGATACCAGAGATTTTAGGTATTGCTGGTGGCTGTGAGATGTGGCGTGATACATTCTTGCTTTATCTCAATCAGGGAACACCTGATGAGGTTGTCTGTATCAGGCTTTATTTCCCGGCAAATGATGTTGGCGCAGATGCAGTAAGGAGCCCTGCAAGGGCGGTTAATCCCGGTTCTTCTATCGCACCGATTGCAAGGATTAGAAATTTTGGGGCGAACCCAATTTCTAATATCCCGGTAACTTGCTGGATTGATTCTGCTGGTGTCAGAATTTATAACCAGAGCCTTACTTATCCTGGTCCACTTGCGGGTGGTGATACAGCCAGAGTAACATTTAGCCCTAATTGGCAAGTTGGTCCTGCAGGAACAAATTACCAGGTAAAAATGTTCACGAGTCTAACAGACGATGCCAACCGTGCAAATGATACTACTAGTCAAACAACCATATCTTTTAATATTAGAGATACACTGGTTGCACCCTGGCGTCTGGTTATTCCCACCATTGACGGAAACATTCAACCTGCAGAATGGGCCGATGCTCTGATTTGGGATATCTCAGATGTTTTGGGACAAAATGGCGTTGCCCGACCCGCAGGTAGTGCTATATTCTACTGCAAACATGATTCGCAGAATGTCTATTATGCCGTGGCAATGCCACCGGCATTAGCACGCAATGATTATGACCAATTTGGCGCCTATGTTGATGAAAACTATAACCGCGCCTGGGCTGGAGATTCCTCTGAAGGTAATCACTGGTTTACTTTTATTGGTGTCGATACAACAATTTATCGTTCTCTACCCAGTGGTTGGATACGATGGGCAAGTGGGAATGGATTATCGCGTGTAAGCACGGTATCAGGACATCTTCAATTTGAGTCAGTAGTAGCAAAAGGTGCATTGAAATGGAATTACACTATTTCACCAAGAGATGATACGGTTGCCTTCTACATCTATTCTTTAGACCAACCTGGAGACAATTATTATGGTATGTGGCCCACGACAATGCCGGCTGCTCAATGGAACAATCCTGTATATTATGGAACTCTAATCTTTTCATCGAGCCCGGTCACGGTTGAAGAAAGGGAGGCTATAACTCATAAGGACATACAAATCTGCAATCCATTGAGAATGCCTTTAGTCCTTGATAACATCTCAAGACTGGAAATTTATGATGTGACTGGTAAGAAGATTACAGAAATAAAGAAATCGGGAAACCATGATAAATTAGTATGGAATGGCAAGGACAGATATGGCAAAGCAGTACCATCCGGAATCTACTTCTTGCGTATGAAAACCGAACAAGGAACTTTCACCAGAAAAGCAGTCTACCTAAAGTAGTAAATCCAATGAACTGTAGGCAATTACAAAAACAACTGATTAAATAGGTAAAAAAAATAGAGTACGTTAACCACTTAATTTCCAAATGTTGACGTACTCTATTTTTAATTTTAATTATCCCACTGCGAACGAGGCGTAATAATGACTGATACAGGAATCTTTGCAAAGGAACAGGACGTCTTTCACCAAAATAAAATCTTACCCAGATTAAATTAAGATTATTATGATAAACTGGATTATCATTCTTTACAATAAGCCCGAGAACGAACACAACACATATGATGTTGCTGGGTATAATCCATAATCGCGCTATTGATGAACTCCACCCCATCATTGGGATGTCGAGTATAAGGGGATTATACCAAGTTTATACCTAAACACCACCCTTAGAAAAATAAAATATTAGTTTTGAAACAATGAAAAGCACTTTTCCTTGGTGTCCCGTACTATATATATATAAATTTTTACTCATTTCTATAGACTATGTCTTCATAAATATTGCTTCAAGCCTTCACTTTATAGTGCAGGGACAGGCAAATAAGCCACCAACCCCATCGTCTTTGTGATGGGAGCTGTGCCATTTTTACCAAAAATAGCATAGAATAGCATCATCCTTCAGAACGGTCAGAATAATGCAAGCCTACGGACAGACTTCTTCAATGCGATTTCATTCAGAATTTCAAACCCCTGCCAAAATGCCATTTCCGGTCTCGCATACCAAAGGTCGGGTGTTCAATGCACTCACCCGCCAGTTCTCGTTATTGGTGCATACATCAAAACAAAGCGTGTATCTAATTTCTAACGAAGTGAGGATAAGTTAAATTTGTAATAAATTTTTGAAATTTTTGAATTCGCTGTATATCTTTTTATTTAGATAAATATTGCGCGGTTCTCCCGCAGGTATTTTACTTAAGATTTCCTGGAGTATCTTATCGGCAACGGATAAATGATTCTTTGTTTCAGTTATCTTCGTTAAATAATAATAAACCTGAGCCAAATAAAAATTTATTATAAATTTAGTCTCGTTATCCTGCTCAACCTTTTCATATCCAAGGGCGGTTTTTAACAAATCAAGGGCAGTTAAAAGATGTGTAACGAGCAATTTCTTTTCAATAGTTGCTTGTTTTATCTTCGCCTTTACCCTGCCAATTATACAACTCAGTTTACTTTCAGGAACAAATAATTCTTCACACTTTTTTTCTAATTCTTCGAACATATTAAATCCCTGTTCATAATTGCCTTTTTCTATCTCTACTTGAGCAAGACTTATCATTACTTCATTTGCCATCCTTACACTTCCTAATTTAATAAATATCTCATAAGCCTTTTTAAGATAATATTCTGCATTCTGTATATCACCCTTCTCAAGATAAATATAACCAAGCCCCATATTTCCGTAACCATTACCGAGTTGATTATTTATCTGGGCATTTATATGTAGATATTCATTAAATTTTTCTTCTGCTTTTTCTAATGCACCAAGTTGGTAGTATGTGTCGCCGATATTGTAAGTTGCAATCGCACGGGCAAGAAGATTACCTGTTTTTAAATCAATTTCAAGTGATTTGTAAAGATATTCAAGTGCTTTATAATAGTCAGCTTTTCGCATATAATAGCCACAAATATTATTGTAAATAACTGCTATGCCAGGTATATCATCTAACATTTCATATATCTTTAATGCCTTATTATACGCCTCAAAAGATTTTTCATATTCCCCTGTATGAGAATAGACTGAACCCAGCTGATTATAAACCCTCGCAATTTTTTTCCTGGTTTGAATATCAGGAGCATCTTTAACATTTGTTAATATCTGTTCGAGGACACTGCGTGCCTCTCTTAATTCGCCTTTAAGATAGTATATCCAGGCAATACCAAGCCAGGTATCAAATTTTTCTTCCTCCGAAAAATTTATAAGTAATTTTAATGATTCGTTATAAATTTCCAGCGCCTTTCCATAATCACTAATTCTCTGATATGTATCTGCCATTTCATTAAGTATTTTGACCTTATCAAGTGTTGTGTGCGCTATCTTAAATGCCCTTTCATAAAGTTCAATTGCATCATCACTATACCCTATTCTGCTATATATTCCCCCTAACTTGCGCATTGTGTCAAAAATGGTTTTACTATTTTCATCGGTATCGGGTTTTAATTCTTTAAGCACATACACATAATACGAAATTGCCTCCATATTCGCGTAGCACTTTTGTGCATTTTCACCCGCTTTCAGAGCATAATAAATTGCCTTATCTTTACAATCCGTCTTTGCATAATGTTCAAAAAGAATATCATAAAACTCAGCAAGCCGCTCCGAAAATAATGACTCAATAGTCTTTGCAACTAAAAGGTGTAACTCCTTCAGTTTTTTCTCAGGAATAGTTTTATAGATTGATTCACGAACCAGTGCATGATTGAATGTATAATCCTGGTTATTATTTGTATATATGTAACCAATTTCTAAGAGTGGGCTTATTAGATTATCAAGATTATCCCAGAACCGCGTAAATCCCTGTAATACTTTTTTATTAAATGTCCTTCCCAAAACCGCCATTTCAGAAAGTAAATCTTTCAACTCAAAATTCAATGTATCATATGATGCCTGAATTATACCTTCAATTGTATAAGGAATATCAAATTGAATTTCTCTTTCGCTCGCCAACCACTCATTACCGCGTCGATAAATTATACCTCTCGAAATTAACAACTTGATTAATTCTTCAAGGAAGAATGGATTGCCGCCAGCATCATTTACTATCTTTGCAATTAATTCTTCAGGCAGTTTTGATATCTTAAGTAAATTTCTTGATAATTCCAGAGTTTCTTCTTTGGTTAAGGGTTTAAGATAAATTTCATCTAATCTAATTTCATTCTTTAATTGTTCTTTTATCTGCCAGAATGGTTTATTTTTTTCAGGGCGCGAAATTAAAATTATAAGTGCTTTAATTCCACTATGTGTCTGTAATAAAAATCGCAACAACTCAAGAGTGGATTCGTCGGCAAGATAGAGGTCGTCAATACAATAAACAGTAGGGTTTTTTTCTACATAATTTTCAAGAATCTGACTTACGGCATTAAAAATCTGCAATTTTATTTCCTCAGGTTTTAAATACTTAACTTTTTCTTCGTATTTGGCGACAATTTTAATATTAAAAAGTTCTGCAATATACGGAAATATATCTTCTGCCTTCTCACCCATAAGTTTTTCAATGGAAGTTAAAAGTTTTGCCATTATTAACATTTCACTATCTTCGGTTCTTATTTCACAAATTTGTTTAAAAATTTCCACAAAGGGATGATAGAGTGTTTCACGATAAGGTGAACATCTACCAATACACCAGTTTATATTCTTTACCCGCTCCAGTGCCATACTCAATGATTGTGTGAACAGTTCTTCAATTAGCCGCGACTTTCCGACCCCTGCCTCTCCAAGTATAAGAACAATATTACCTTTTCCCGAAAATAATTCTTGAACAAGGCTTGAAAGAAGTATTAATTCCTGTTTCCTATCCACAAGCGGTGAACTTAAACCCTCAATTCCTCTTCTCTTTATAAATCCGGTCTTCTGTCTATAGACATTATACATGACCATTTCCTGTTTTGAGCCTTGAGGTAAAAATCGCAAAGGTTCAGAAAATTCAAAAACCGGTTGAGTGATTTGATAGACTTCGTCGCCCACCAGCAATTCGTTTTCCTTTGCATATTCCATTATCCTTGCTGCAAAATTTACCGCATCGCCCATTACTGTATATTCGGATTTAATCTTTGAACCAACAGATGCAGCATAGACCCGTCCCAGGTTTACACCAATCCTTAAACCGAGAGGCTTTTTGATTTTTTGTTTTAATTTTAAAATCTGATTGAGCATTAATAAACCTGATTTGATCGCCCTTTCCGGGTCGTCTTCATGGGCAGATGGCACACCAAATGTCGCCATTAAAATCTTACCCTCATGTTTGTCAATATTTCCTTCATACAATTTAACTGCCCCATTCAACTCATTAAATACTATCTTGATAAATTCAACATATTCTTCAGTATCCAATTCCTGCTCCCAGGAATCTATCTGTGTAACTTCAGCAAACAGAATTACACAGGGTTTTACCCTGGCTTCTCTATTTTTCTCCATTCTTCAATAATCTCCCTGTTGTGTGGTAAATTCAGAAATTTATTTTGATATTCAAGATTTCTTATTTTCTGGGCGCGAGAAATAACGATGTCATAAGCAAATTGCAAAAATTTATATGCCTCGCTCGGTCTTTTAGTTTTATTGAGTATTTTATAATGGATATAGTAAATTTGCTCTTTATTGCCTTCAATCTCATGAAGACTTAAAAGTTTCTCAACCGCCCAGGTTGAGTATTGAAATGCCTTTTTTATATCATCTCTTTCTAACCATAAAAGCGCGTAATATGCTTGTGCATATATCTCATACGACGGATTCTTTACAGCCCGTGCCGAAGAAAGCGCTATTTTAAACTCATCCTCAGCATAATCTAACTGCCCCATCTTCAAATACACCAACCCAAGTAAGTTATGATAATATGCCAGATATTCTTTTGAGCCAATCTCTTTTGATATTGCAATTGTATTCTTCAGATATCTTACGGCTTCGTCATATTTACCAGTTTGAAGAAAAGAGGTTGCAATATTTCCATAACGGATTGCCATTCCTGATTTATTCTTTATTGACTCATCAATTTGTAAAGCCTTAATAAAGCATTCAAGTGCCTTATCAATATCGCCTAACACTCCATAAAAGTGGCCTATATTTGATAATCTTATCGCCTCTCCTTTTCGGTTTAAGTTTCTCTGATCAATTTCTAACGCCTCTTGAAAATTTTTTAATGCCTCTTCATAATCGCCATATTGAATATACACTCCCCCCATATTAGAAAGTATCTGGGCGACGAAAAGTGAATCTTTAATCTTACGGGCAATATTGAGGGCGTCTTTGTAATAAATCAGGGACTGTTCAAAGTTATTTAGGTAATAATAAACATTAGCAATGTTTACATTCAATCTGCTCAATGCAATTCTATCCTCTACTTTTTCATACATTGTCTTTGCTTTTGTGTAATAAATAAGCGCTTGGTCTTTATCTCCAAGTTTCCAGTAACAGAGCCCAATGCCTTTAAAGATGTTTCCTTTGAGTAAATAATTGTCGCTTTCCTCCATAGAATCTAAAGCCAAATTATAAATTTTTAAAGCCTGAGAAATTTCATTCTTATTATAATAATTAATGCCGATCTTTTCAAGTATCAATGTTTCTTGTTTTTCTTTATTCAATATATTTAAAATTTCTAATGCACTATCATAATCTGCAATTGCTTCAAAGTATTCAGCCCGTGCAAGCATTGCCTTCCGCTGATAATCAAAATTATTTGTTTTTACCGTAAGTTCATACAATTCATCTATTGTTTTTGATTCCTCCATCCTCTCACCAACCAAATGAAGTAACCTTATTTTTTTAATATATATATCACATCTTTCATCTTCTTTTGTGGTTATCAGGTCTAAAAGTTCGTTGTAAACTGATAAACATTTCTCATAAGAGAATTCTTTTTCAAGATAATCTGCCCACTTTCGTAAGAAGATACATGCCTCGTTTATATCGCCTGCTTCTTTTAAGTGAAATGCAATAAGCCCATAATTTTCCAATTGACCCGAATTATTTTTTAATGTATTTGCAATCTTTAAATGAAGTTCCTGTCGGATTTTTTTGTTAACCGGCCTCTTATACATTCACGTAAGGTATTATGGTTAAAGTATAATTTTGAATCTTTGTGATATAGTAATCCTCTACCAAAACAGTAATTTAAAAATTCTTTTGCATCTGATAACAACTGTGGGATTATTTGATAATTTATTTCATCATTTATGAGGCTAAGAATGTATAATCCATTTAAATACTCTCTTGGTATTGTATCAACAAGCGCTTCACTAATTTCTTTTAGTTTCAGGGAATCGGGTAATTCTCGTAATTCCCTTCCTAAAGGAAATGAATTTTTAATTAAAATACTGATTTCCACTGCATAATATGGAATACCACGGCACAAATTTATAATTTCTTTTTTAAATTCATCGGTTACAACATAATCCTGAAGGTGATAAGTAACAATGTCTAAAATAGCACAATCAGGTAATGGCTTAAGTTCTATAAATTCAACATCTTTTTTAACATCTCCTATTATTTTCTCCATAATCTGACAATTTTTATCACGCACCTCAATAATTATAGTAATTCTGTTATTTTGAATATTCCCCTTGAAATATTCAAGAAAACTCAGTGATTGCTCATCAATAACTTCTATATTTTTTAAAATGATTATTAATGATTTTGTCCTTGATGATTGCAAAAACACACTGGACATTTCCCTAAATAATTTAGACCTATAATTTTCTTCACTGGGTGGAAGAATAAAATCTGGGGCAATCTGATATACAATTTTCATAAAAGATGAACAAGGAGTAAAATAATCCTGTTCGTTAAAAGTGGTTTCATATACACTAAATCTATTTTCTTTGTTAATTTTCTTTAAAGATTCATTTATAAAGTCAGTTTTTCCAATTCCCATCTCGCCCGAAATGATTATAAATTGTGGCATCTTTAGAAGTGCGTTGTAAAGAATTTTAAATTCTTCATTTCGATATTCAAAGAAAAAAGGAAAAGCAACATCCGGAATAATTTTCTCCTTAACCTGAAAAGCATCCTTGGATTTCTCAAACAAGAAGCAATCTTTATTAGTATTATAACACTCTTCATTAACAAGAATCTGTCCTTTTTCGGCAATTTCTTCAAGATGGGAGACTTCCTCAAATAGATGTCCGTATATTTCTTCTCCTAATATCAAAATCTCTCCTGTCCCAACACCTATATGAACATCAACTTTATAACGCATTTTTTTTATTGCCTCCCGAATCTTCAAAGCACTCCATAATGCATTACTTGAATCATTTCCATATGAGCGTGGAAAACCAAATATGGCAACCACCCTGTCCCCCTCGTGTCTGATTATCGTTCCATAATGACTATGAATAATTAAATCAATAGTATTAAAACATTCATTTATAAAATCAGTTGTTTTCTCCGCCCCAATCTTATTGGTTAACTCAGTAAAGCCAGAAAGGTCAGCATAAAGAATCGTTGCCAATTTCTTTTCATTCACATTATGATTATATAAAAATTACTTAAAAATGCAAGTAATATCTAAAAATTCTTCTTGACTTTCTAAATATATTTTATATAATATAAATGATGGAAGCAAAAACCATCAAAAAATCCCCGATAATGGAAGATTATTTTACCCCTGAAGAAATTGTTGCCCGGCTTGACCGTTATATCATCGGTCAATTAGAAGCCAAAAAGGCAGTTGCAATTGCTTTAAGAAACCGCTGGCGTCGGCAGAGAGTCAAAGGTAAAATTAAAGAGGAAATATATCCCAATAATATCATACTCATTGGACCAACCGGCGTTGGTAAAACCGAAATCGCAAGACGACTTGCAGATCTGGCAAATGCTCCTTTTGTCAAAGTAGAAGCATCACGCTATACCGAAGTAGGTTATGTAGGAAGAGATGTTGAATCAATGGTTCGTGATCTCGTTGAAATTGCGGTGAACATGGTTCGTCAGGAAAAATACCGCACAGTTGAAGAAAAGGCACGTCAGTATGCCGAAGAAAGAATACTTGATATAATCTTACCCGGATTGGTCCGTAATGACAAAAACGGAACCAGCAACCAAACCCGTGAAAAAATAAAAACGCTTTTACGAGCAAATAAACTTGACGACCGGATTGTTGAAATAGAAGTAACGCGCAAAACAACCCCATTTATTGAAATCTTCAGTCAGACAGGGATTGAAGATTTCAGCATTGCTATTGAAGAGGCTTTAGGCAACAAATTACCCAAAAAGAAGAAGAAAAAGAAAATGACGGTTAAAGAAGCAATGAAATATCTACAAATGGAAGAAACAGATCGGCTTATTGATATGGATGAAGTCATAAGTGAAGCACGGGAACGCGCCGAACAAACGGGCATCATATTTATCGACGAGATTGACAAGATCGCTGGCGGTGGCATCACAAGCGGACCTGATGTATCCCGTGAAGGTGTTCAGAGAGATCTCTTACCTATCGTGGAAGGCTCAAGTGTAATGACAAAGTATGGAATGGTAAAAACTGACCATATCCTATTCATTGCGGCTGGTGCATTTCATAATAAAAAGCCTTCGGACTTAATACCCGAATTGCAGGGCAGGTTCCCAATCCGAGTTGAATTATCACCATTAACAAAAGACGACTTTTGTAGAATTCTTGTTGAACCTGAAAATTCTCTTATAAAGCAATACAATGCCCTTTTTAAAACCGAAGGTATTGAATTAGAATTCACCGATGACGCCATCAATGCGATTGCAGAAACAGCAGCAAAGGTAAATGAATCTACCGAAAATATTGGTGCACGAAGATTGCACACGGTGATGTCCAAATTACTTGAAGAACTTTTATACACTGCACCCAATATTAATATGAAAAGTATAAAAATTACTGGGGATTACGTACACAGGAAACTTGCTGAAATCGTGAAAAATGTTGATGTATCAAGGTATATCCTTTAGTCTCTGAGATGATAACCAAAGAATTCACTGCTATAGAATTTCCCAGGGTACTTTTATATATTGTTGATAATACTGACCAGGAAATATTCACACCCGCAATTCAATTTTGTAAATTATTCAAAAGTCAACTCTTTGTCCTATTTGTTCTTGAAGAACACCGAATCTCAAAATTGGCTTCCATAACTCACGAGAATATTGAATCGATAAAACAAAGGATTGAAGAAGAAGGTTGGGAAATGCTTTATCTTGTTGAGGATGAAGCTGTAGAAAATGGAGTACGAACATCTCTCCATATGGAAAATGGGCAGGTCCCCAAGGTGATTAAAAAATATCTAGAAAATTATAAGATTAATTTAATACTGGTTAAAAAACGCGAAGAGACAAAAAAAATTTTTGTCTCAGCAACCGTGCCAGTATTTGGGTTGTAAACTAAAAGGAGGTGTAATGGAATTAAAAATTTCAAACTTTCTCAAACCCGAGGCAGTTATTATGGAAATGAACGCCACAGAAAAATTGGCAGCGATAAAAGAACTGGTTGAATTTATGGTTGATAAAAATATCGCCCGCAACCGAGAGCAATTATTTGAAGCACTGGCAAAAAGAGAAAATCTTGAATCCACCGGAATTGGAGATGGTATCGCAATTCCTCATGCCCGTACTGATTCAGTAGACGACCTTGTTCTTGTCTTTGCGCGTTCTTCAGCGGGTATTGATTTTTCATCTATTGATGGGAAACCATCCCATATAATTTTTTTGATTGCCTCGCCGGAGAATAAAAAATCTGAATACATAATTGCACTGGCAAAACTTTCAAGACTTTTAAGGAAACTACCAGTCAGAGAACAATTGAAGAAAGCCAGCAATCCCCAGGAGGTTCTTGGTATAATCAAAAATAACGAAGAATAGAAGTTCTATGCATTTGGAATTAATCGTAAAAAGAACACTATGGTTATATGTTATTATAAGCAGTTTATTATTTTTTATTATACAGTCATTCGCAGATAAAATCCTGATTCCCATGGATCTATCTCAGACCGACCACCTTAAAGCCTATGGCATTACCTACCACGCCCTGCAATATGGTATTACTGTGGAATGGTTACTCAATTATCGAGGTGGTTCTTTTCTTATGGATTATAGCTCGCGGATTGAAAAAGAATGTGCTTTTGAAGGTATTAGAATGGAAATAGTTAAACCGTCTCGCGTTTTGGAAATTTATCAGACGATAGAAGAGAATAACATGGAATCAATCCTTTTGGAAAAAGCACCAAAGATAGCAGTCTATATTCCTGAAAATTTTGAACCCTGGGATGATGCAGTCACCCTCGCCCTCGAATATGCCAAGATTCCCTATGACCAGATTTGGGATGAAGATGTACTGAGGGGAAAACTTACAAAATACGATTGGCTACATTTGCACCATGAAGACTTCACCGGGCAATATGGAAAATTTTACGCGGGATACCATAATACTGAATGGTATCAGGAAGAGGTGGAAAAAAACGAAACTCTGGCAAAAAAACTTGGATTCAAAAAAGTTTCTAAACTTAAACTTGCTGTAACACTTGCAATAAAAGAATACATAAATCAAGGAGGTTTTGTATTTTCGATGTGTTCTGCCTGTGATACTTGGGAGATAGCACTCGCCGCACAATTTACCGATATATGTCATAATGTTTTTGATGGGGACCCATTTGACTACAATGCCAATAATAAACTTGATTTTTCACAATGTCTCGCATTTGAAAATTTTCAGGTCATTCTTGACCCGCTTATATATGAACATTCGACAATAGATGTCACTATAGAAGCAGCCCGGCGAGGACCAAATACATATTTTTCGCTTTTTGATTTCAGTGCCAAGTTTGACCCTGTCCCGTGTATGCTCGTTCAAAATCATACTTCCTTAGTTAAAGAATTCTTAGGGCAATGTTCAGGATTCCGAAGAAACACGCTTAAATCATCAGTCCTTGTGCTCGGCGAAGTTATAGGAACTGAGGGAGTCAAGTATATTCACGGAAATTTTGGTAAAGGAACATTCACTTATCTTGCAGGACATGATCCTGAAGATTACCAGCATTTTGTTGGTGACCCCCCAACAGATTTAAGAAATTATAAAAACTCACCAGGATATCGTTTAATTCTCAATAATGTTCTCTTTCCGGCAGCGCGAAAAAAGGAGTTAAAAACATAAATAAATCACGATTATCAATCCCTTTGATTGAAATCAAAGAAAAGGAAATATTGGTATTTGATAATTTAGCGGAAAGAGAATTAGATTTTGCTGCGAATCGATACTTTGGCAATTTAAATATCATAAATGCCCGGATAGTTCTTACCAGAAAGGCCCTTGGTGTGAGTGCGGATTTCAGTGTTCAATTCAGTGCTGAACTTGTCTGCTCAAGATGTCTCATTACCTTCAGGCAGAAATTTAATGAATCTTTACATCTTGATTATATTGCTGGCAGGGACCCTCTTTTATCATCAGAAAAAGTTGAATTAAAATCCGGCGACATAGATAAAGTATATTATAACGGTCCAGATATTGACCTCAGCATTGGAATTAGAGAAACAATCATTCTTGCTATTCCATCCGCACCTTTATGTGATAAAAAGTGTAAAGGCATTTGTCCAATCTGCGGGAAGAATTTGAATAATGAAAAATGCAACTGTAAAATTATCAATTCTGGTTTGTTCACACCAAAAACAAAGAATGTTTAGTCTTCTTATATTCAGCATTCTTTCGTTTGACACAATACTCAATGTTTCGGAACTAAAAAATGCCCATTATGGAATCTTGATTTTAGATTTAAAGAAAGATAGCATTATTTACAATCACAATGGAGAAAAGTTATTGGTGCCCGCCTCAAATATGAAAATTATTACGACTGCAGCATCGCTATATTTTCTTGGCAGAGAATTCCGATACAAAACGAGTCTTTATATGAGGGGCACAATAAAAGAAAAGAAATTGTATGGAGATATTATTGTGCAAGGGGGTGGTGACCCTTATTTCAATCTTGAAAATCTGGAAAGGTTTGTGAATAAAATAAAATCTCTGGGAATCAATCAAATAAGTGGTGCGATACTTGTCATTGATGATTATTTCACTGATGAAAGACTACCGGCGGGTTGGTCCTGGCATTATCTTGATGCAAAATACGCACCTGAAATAAGTGCCCTCTCATTTAACAAAAATGTCGTATCAGTAAGGATACGTCCAACAAATGTTGGGGAATTAGCAAATGTTTATTTATATCCAACCACAGGTTATGTGAATTTGATCAATCGTATGATGACAACGGCTAATTCAGAAAACATAATCATTTACCGAAAACCCGAGGAAAATACTATTATAGTTGATGGGTTGATACATATTAAAAATGCAATGGACATCAATGTGGCGGTTAAAAATCCAGCAATGTTTGCCGGCGAATATCTAAAAGAAAGGCTGACTGCCAGTAGTATAAAGGTCTCAAATCCTGTCTCAAGAATAAGAACTTATGAATTATTCATAAATCCCACACCGCCGATTTTGATTGATTCAATCCTTTCCCCGGTTCTAACAGAATTAATAAAAGAAACAAATACGGAAAGCGAAAATCTTTATGCAGAAATTTTATTAAAAACACTGGGTGCACATAGATACAAAGAAGGAAGTTTTAATGCTGGTCTAAAGGCAGTAAAAGAATTTCTAAATATTTGTGGGGTAGATACACAGAACATCTCTATTTGGGATGGTTCAGGACTTTCAAAGAATAACCTTATATCACCTGCAACATTGATTGCGGTTCTCAAATTTATGTATAATAGTGACCTTTTTGAAGATTTTTACAATTCACTACCAGGACCTGGTAAAGGAACACTGAAAGCACGTTTTAATGGCTTTTCTGATACGCTGAAAGCAAAGACCGGAGCAATCCAGTCAAGTTCCTGTTTAAGCGGTTATCTTAATATCAACCAACAGGATTATGCGTTTTCAATGCTATTCAACAATTTTACCTGTCCAACAAGAAAAATTTCACAAATTCAAGAAAAGATTATTCGTTCATTTGTTGAAGAAGTGCACAAATTAAATGAACATAATACAAGTTTGTTAGACCCGGTGGAGGTTATAAGACAATGATAGACTTCAAAAGAAAGCATCGCATCATTCCTCCGCGGAAACATTACCAGCCGATGAGATTTGTGGGGTTGGGCTTAATACTGATGCTGGTGATAATATTTATTCTCTTTAAACTTATTGTTAAATAAACAATTCGCCACTGCCTTTTTTGACTGAAAAGAGAACTACCTGCGCCGACGCAGGAACCTCAGAAGAACTATAAGTCCAATGGCTACAAATATTATGGGCCAGTCACGATAAAAGGAAAAACGAAAGCCATAATTAGAAGCCCATATCCAGACTCCAATGATAATCAAAAATACTGCCCAAAATAGACCACAACCCATCATACCTCCACTTTGGTTTTTAAGACTTTTTTTCTACGCTTACATCACCATAACGATTATTTATCGTTATCTTGGATTTTGGAGCATTTAAAATCCCTTTTAGATAATTTGCTTTCTTGATTTCGTCTTTCAAGGGAAAATCACAATCTATATCTCCGCTCATACTTGATATTTCAATTTCTGCCTCAATTTTGTCGCTTAGTATCAAAACTACATCTCCAGACCGCGCCTTTATCTCTATCACATCTACTCTTTGATATTCCAGTTCAACATCACCTGAAACAAGTTCACCAACGAAACTTCCACTTAATCTTTTGCCCGTGATATCCCCTGATACCGAGAGAATTTCAATTTTACCATCTATATTATCCAGCGTTAGGTCTCCCGACACGCCTTTTATTTCAATATCAATATTCTTTGGAACATCTATTTTTATATCTCCGCTGATTGTTTTAATCAATAATGTATTATTGTCTTCGAAAATTCTGGCTATTCCGTTTTTTTCTATAGTAAATTCATTAACATCCTTACCATTTATTACAAGATTACCGCTTATCCCTTTGAACTCGAGTTTTTTCTTACCCGGGAGATTCATCTTTTCAGCTGTGGTATGGTCTTTAAAGGAAGTACTGAAAACTGCACCCATCATATCTGAGATTATATCAAAGAACGATCCCATTCCCTGCCCCAAAAAACCGCGTCTTTTCTTTGATTCAGAATCCCTGAGCGCCTCCAAGAGCCTTGCTGCTTCTTCCGCTGTTATTTTACCCTCTTCAAGGAGTTTCAATATCTTCATTTGCTCACTCAATATACACCTCCACCCTTTCATGTTTTTCCGAATCATCAACCTCAACAAGGGTGAATTTTCCATCTTCACCAATTTCACTGAGAATCTTATCAATCAACTCTGGAGTAAATTCATCAATTTTGAATTCCTTGCCCTTTATGTTCATCTTAAACCCTTCTGGAGCAAATCCCTGTATTGTAGCCCCGAGTTTTAGAAATAGTTTCAAGGCACCGATTGGAATATCTACCTTCACTTTTGGCTTTTCTTTATCCTTCTCAAAGACGCGCACCTTTAAAAATCGTGTCTTTTCTGAAACATCTTTTAAGGCACTGATAAGCCTTTCAGCCTCTTCTGGTTTTATCTTACCTTCAGCAACCATATTTAAAATCTTTATTCTTTCTTCAGACATTATAACCTCCTATTTTATTTTCTTCTTTTTTTTATTAATATCTTAATCAACCGGAATATTCCAAACAAAACAATTATCAAAGGCCAATCCTTACGCCAGTTCATATGAAACAAGCCGAGATTTGAAAGCCATAACAATAACCCTATACTAATCATAAAAATAGCATCTAAGGCTGGCAGTATAAAAGATTTTATTTTACACCTCCTTTTCTTCTACTTTTCAAAATGGCGATTGCTTCATCAACTGTCAATTTTCCTTCTGCAATACCGTCTATCGGATCAATGGTTGCTTCATAGGATTTTAGATTTAGACTATTCAACAATTTCTCAATCTTTGATTTGATGGTGGGATATGAAATATCTAATATCTTCTCAATATCCGTTATCTTTCCTTCGGTCATTAAAAATATTTTTAAGAATTCGTAGTCTTCCTCAGGTAATTGGCAGAATTCGCAAGGCGGTAAATCTTTTTTAACCCTTAAATCACAGTTTTTACATCTGAGTTCACTTATGACCATTTTTCCGCCACATAGTGGGCAATTTTTAATTTTTTTAATCATACAATATATTATAATTAAATTTTTTAATTTGTCAAGGGGTAAAATGAATAAAATTTAAATTATGATTATTTTGCAATCAAATATATCTGTGCTATCGCTTGATGGTTTTGAGCAAAATTGGTGGAGGCGGCGGGCATCGAACCCGCGTCCAGAGTGCTTCAGTGAAGAAGACTACATACTTAGTCCCTTTATGAATCTCCCCTGACCTTTACCAAGAGACAGGTTGGTCAGGGCAAGCCTTTTAGAAAGACCCTTATCACACCCAAAGGCTAAGGAGTGACAGGGCTTTGCCCTTTATGACGCCTGTTCCAGGTCGGGCACATCCTGGACAGACGTGGCTACAATATTTTATGCAGCCAGTGCGTATCCTGTATTTGCAGGATGTTTTTTTCTCATGGTCGGATTAACGAGGTGGCCAGGACCCTCGGTATGCCCTCTTTCACCCCATTCACCCTGTCAAAACCATTCGCCCCCAATTGTTTAGACAATCTTTCTTTTTAATTATATTATATCTTGATTTTCAGCGCTGTCAAGAGGGGCACTGAATCATTTGCCCATTTGTAATAGTGGTATAAAATTTTTATCATATGGGGCAATGACAATGGTATTATTAGGAGAAGTATAAAGGTGCTGGAGATTCTCAAGATATTTCCAGGAAAGATATGCCCTGCCCCGGTCTCCAACGAGTGACTGTGCAATAATCTGCTGTGCCTCAGATATTCCGCTTGCCTCTATCTTTTTCCTCTCTGCCTCTTTCTTTTCTTTCAGTAAAACAAACTCCATCTTCTGGGCTTCCTGCTCAGCCTCAAGTTTTGCCTCAATTGCATTTTTAACCTTTGCTGGAAGACTGATATTCCTCAATAGCACCCGCTCAAGGACGATTCCCCTTTTATTAAAATCTTCGGCGAGTTGTTTTTCAATCTCTTCTTCCAGTTCCTTTCTCCTCTCTGCATATATCTCAATTGCCTGATAATTTGAAGTCGTATTCCTTATTGCAGTGCGTGCAGCAGGACGGACAATCTTTTCTATATAATCAGGCCCAATTTTCTGAAACACAATTGCTGCCTCCTCAGGATTTAAATGATACCAGACCGTTAAATCCATCTTCACCTCAAGGCCATCCTTTGTTAGTGCTGTAATTGCATCATCACCCTTTACCTGTCCTTCTTCATATGCAATTGACATCGTGTAAGCCTGAGTTCTGATACTCATAATGTGTAGGTCAACAAAGGGATTTACAATATTTAGACCCTCAGCAAGGGTTGCCTTTGTTAAAACTCTACCGAATAATATCTGAATACCCACTGAACCCGGTGGCACAATCCTAAGCAATGAAAAAAATACCAACAAACCACCAATGATACCTAAACCCAAAGTTACATAGTTCCGTATCTTCAATTTATTATCGATCCTCCGATCCTCACCTGTTACTTTATATAAAGACCGAAAAACAAAGAGACCGATGATGAGTAATAATCCAAGAATGAACATAAAACCTCCTTTCTAAAGATTATACACACTATTCCAACATAATCAAGGTAGAGCGTGTACTTGCTTTTTTTAATATAATTAGGTATACTGATTATATGAGCAACGAAAACGAGTTGATTAAAGGGGTTATAGATGGCGATGAAAAATTTTGTGAGAAAATCTTGAATCTTTATAAAGGGCGGATATTCAGTTATGTATTAAGGCTCGTTAAAAATTACGATGATGCTGAAGAAATAACATTTGAAGCCTTTATTAAATTTTTTAAAAGTATCAAAACATTTGATATCAATAAACCTATTGGAACCTATCTTTTTACCATCGCCCATAATCTTGTGATCGATTTTTTTAGAAAAAAATAAAGTTGATTATGAATATCTTGATGAAAGGCATTCAATTCGTGAAGATTTTATTGAAAAATATGAAAAAGAAAGAATTATGCATGCCATTGAAGAAGCAATACAAAAATTAGCACCTTTAGACCGTGAGATAGTTGTTCTTTTTCATAAAGAAAATTTATCCTATCAGGAAATGAGTAAAATTTTAGATTTACCAATCACCACAATAAAAACAAGATTACATCGTGCACGAATTAAATTGAAAGAAATATTAAAGAACAAATATAGCCGTAATAAAATATCAGATATTGACGAGAATAAATTTTGAGTTATAATAAACTATGGAAAATATCATAAGAAAAATTGGTAGAGAGCAACTTGAGATTCTTTTTGAAATGACCAGTTCTCTCAGTTCTACCCTGGAACTCTCAAAAATTCTTGATATCATCATTGAAAGTGCCAAAAACCTTCTTAAGGCAGAAGCAAGTTCTCTTTTATTGCTTGATGAAACAACAAATGAATTATATTTTGCAAGTGTTACCGGCGAAGTATCTGAAAGGTTGAAGAATCTAACTGTTCCACTTGACAAAGGTATTGCCGGTGCCTGTGTGCGTGAAGGTAGACCAAAGATAGTAAATGATACAACTAAAGATAAAGATTTCTATTCAAAGATTGATAAATCAACCGGCTTTGTTACGCGTTCAATAATTGCCGCGCCATTAAAGATTACGGGAAAAACAATCGGTGTAATTGAAGTATTAAATAAAAAAGACCATCAGGAATGGACAGAAGAAGATAAAGATTTAATAATGCTCATTGCTTATCAGGCAGCACAGGTCATTCAAAATGCACAAAACCATTTAAGAATCCATGAATATAAGGAGTTACTCAAAGATGAAATTGATTCAAGATATGCACTCATTGGGAGAAGTGAACAGTTTAAAAATGTGCTAAATCTTGCGGAAAAGGTTGCTTCTGCCAACACATCGGTTTTGATTTTGGGTGAAAATGGCACTGGGAAAGAATTGATTGCGCGCTATATTCACCGTTTAAGTCCGAGACGGGACAAACCATTCATTGCGGTCAGTTGTGCTGCAATACCATCCACGCTCTTGGAAAGCGAACTGTTCGGTTATGAAAAAGGCGCATTTACTGGAGCATTAACCCTACACAAGGGCAGGTTTGAACTCGCAAATCAGGGCACGATATTCCTCGATGAAATCGGTGATATGCTTCCTGAAACACAGAGTAAACTCTTAAGAGTATTACAGGAAAAAGAGTTTGAACGACTTGGTGGAACAAAGACAATAAAGGTTGATGTACGGGTCATTGCGGCAACAAATCAAAATCTTGAAGAAAAGATTAAACAAAAGTTATTTAGAGAAGATCTATTTTATCGTTTAAATGTTTTTCCTATATATATTCCACCTTTGAGAGACCGAAAAGATGATATTATAATAATTGCCGAACATTATCTAAGTTATTATTCAAAACAAATGAATAAAGATATAAAAAAATTCTCAGATGAAGTTATTGAAAGAATGATAAATTATCCCTGGCCCGGCAATGTTCGTGAACTCCAGAATGTAATTGAAAGGGCAGTAGTGCTGACTAACAGCGATACGATAAAATCTGATGCATTAATGCTTCCCTCAGAACCAATTGAACTACCACTAACCTATGACAAAAGTCTGAAAGAAGCTATAGATGAGTTCAAGATGAAGTATATAAAAGAAACGATCAAAAAATGTGGTGGCAATCAAAGAAAAGCAAGCAAAATTTTAAAGATTCAGCCAACATATCTATCAAGATTACTCCATAAAAAAACACAGCCATAATTTGCACTACAAAAAAACTGATGTCACTTCATTTACTGAGGTTTTACGCGGTAGCACAAGCCGAAATTCTGCATGGCAGTTTACCCTTGCATTTTTGAAAAATACTACTGGGACAGGGATAAACCCTGTCCCTTGATATTTCTTATCCTAATCTTTTATTAAGATGAACTTCCCTGTCTTTGATTCTCCTTTGTTCTGATAGACATAGAAATAAACTCCTGATTCCACTCTCATATTTGCATCATTGGTTCCGTTCCATACAACTTTCTTTGCCAGTCTATCAAAACTCCTTATCAATCTGCCGCTTGCATCATACAATCTTAAAGATGCACCCAATTCTGGAATTGAAGTAAAATCAAACTCAATCAGACCTTTTGCTGGATTCTGTAGTAGCTTTACCGCAGATTGAATCTGCTTTTCTTTTTCTACCTCTGAGATTCCTACAGGGTTATTGCCAATGGTAAGCGTGAAATTGATTCCCTGGGTGATGGTGCAGGTATCATCTTTAAATGTCAGTATCAATTTTAATGGCTTTACTGAACCAGATGTTGCATTGCGACTACACTTTACAACAAATCTGGAAGCGCTGTTATTACCGATGCTCTTCCGGTATATCTTCGGGAATGTGGCAGTACCGGTCTGGACAACGATTTGTGTATCAAGGGAAACAAGCTGGGCAGTAATATTATATGCGGAATCAAGCGGATGGATTGCGCGATTTCTAATTCTCATCCATAAATGAGATGTCTCATTAGGGTCAAGCTGACCTGTGCTATTTCCCAAGGCAGTATCTGCAACCACAGGTTGCAGATTATCAAAGAACACACCCGCAATCTTGGTGAAATAGATATTCACTGGTCGGCATTGATTGATATTGTTCTGGATTACTGTATAGTTATTATATCCTTCCCAAAAATCGGTTTGATTGGTCTCTATACAGTATGCATAGGTTACAAACTTCGGTACCCCGTTATGCAGAGTGTCCTTCATTTCCCATTCTATGCTTGTCCCATTCGCTGTGTATAAAACTCTGGCGACCGGTCCTGTGCGTGATGCAGGATATCCATTCTTTGCCCGCATTGAATCAAGAATCTCCCATTGTGTGACTGAATCAGGAATTGGTTCCGCACTACTTGAATATCCCCACACACAAAGATTATACGAACCGTAAGAATGGTAATCAATCTGTGTTCTTATTTTTTTAGGCAAAAATACATCTCTTGCTATCTGGGTCTCAAGTTCAGAAAAGCGTGATGGTCCACGATAGGTCTCGCTTGTCACTAGAGGGCTCGAACCAGAATTATCATATCCCCATTTATAGCCATAATTACGGTTCAAATCCACACCAGCGGTCGTAGAACTTTGCCCAGAGTATAAATGACGACTTTTGCGATAATTCGCAGTTGCTCCACCCGAATCTGAATTATATCTATAACCATCCGGGTTCATTACTGGCATAAAATAAATTTCACGATTGTTCACAAACCAGGTCACGAGTGAATCTGTCCCATAATTCGTTAATAGATATTTGATATAATCAATACACAGTGTCGTTCCCATTGGCTCCCGCGCATGTGTTGCGCCATTAAAACAGACTGCTGGTTCTCGTTCTTCTACAGCTGGATTATCAGAAATCTTGAAGACATACATATCTAAGTTCTGATATGATTTGCCCGCGCTGTAGAATCGGCTTATATTGGGGAATGAATTTGCAAGGGTCTGTAAAGTGTCCCTCATCTCCCAGTAGGTATAGAAATAGCCAAAATCCCTCAAAATTTGTGGGTCCCTTGAACCAGCCATCAGATAGAATTTTTCAGCAATATCTTCATATGTAATTACCGTCTTAAATCCAAGTGCCTTTATCTGTTCATATTGATCTTTTGTCGTATTTATAATCAAATAATACTCACCGTCTTTTGCTTCTTGAACCGTGCAGATATCCAGCTCACCAAAAAGCGTTCCCATCCGTGAAATCAATTCATCGGCATCTTTGAAATACACCCATACCTCCATCTTGTTCGCTGAAAAACCCAGCGAAATTAAGACTAATATGAGACTTAAGCTTCGTATTATATAGTTCATAAACCCCCTTTGCTATTGTTATATTATAATAATAATGTAAAAAAAATCAAGGGGGAGAATGCTCTCCCCCTTTTTATTTTTTACTTCAACAGAATGCCGCGCGTATTGTAGAATTTATCTTCAATCTGGAGACTGAAGAAATAGACACCAGATGGAACTTCCCGTCCGAGTTCATCCTCACCCGTCCATTTTGCAATATAAACACCAGGGGTCTTGGTTTCATCAACAAGTGTCCGCACAACCTGACCGATGGTATTATAAACATTAACCTTTATCTTTGATTTTTTATCAACCGTATAGAAGACATTCACTATATTCCTTGCTGGGTTAGGTGCCAGACTTATCCGTTTCATTCCCGGATCTACATAATTTGTAAATTCCTGTATTCCAATCCAACTTCTCATCCTTGGCTGTTTGGTTGTAAATTTGATTGCCCTGCCAGCAACAAGGGGCGGTGCCCCGGTATCATAGACCTTGTTGAAAAGATAACTCATTCCGTATTTCTTCAGTGAATCCTGCTGTCCCACAGTACAACTCGTTGGTTCTGTTACACGCCTGTATTGAATCACAATATCATTCCTCATCCCCGGACCAGCGGTAGTGGAATCATAGATTATATACTGGAATGACTGGAACATATTTGTCAGCGTTATAAACGAATCACACTGAATTATAAGACGCCGATTGGCCGCGTCGTTGTAATACCACCAGGTGGCGGGTGAAGTTCCATTAAGGTCATCCCAGAATGCAGCGACCATATTTGGAACCGATGACTGAGAACCATAGTCCATCATTTTCGGAAGTATGCTATTATATTGGACAGTGCTCGTCTGCCTGCCGAATGCAATCCAACCATTTGAACAAACAGAAATACTATCCGTAGTCGCTCCTCCAAGCCTCTTTGCATAGTGTCTGATTGTGAAGGGCGAACGAATTCTCAATGTGACATCGTTTCCACCGGCTCCAATGCTTGTTCCAGGACCACCCTGATTTGCGTTGATGTTAATCCAGTTGTATATTGGCGCCTCGGTATAAAACGAATCGGTATTATCAATCATGAAATAACCAAAACTATCTGGGCCACAAACCGAACCAATTCTCAATTGATAATTTAACTTTTTTGTGTATGCGCCAGAAGTAAGTTCTAATTCAAAGGGAACAAGTGTTCCCAACTGAATTAAGGTATCTGCTTGTAGAACGAATGGGTCTCCACCATTATTCCCCTTTGCTTTAGGATTGATTGTTCCGAAAGTTGCAGTTGAATCAATAATCGTGATACGTGGACTGGTGGTTCGTAATCTGCCGGTTACATTAGTCGCCGTTGCCGTTCCTAAATTAACAATTGTATCTACCAATGTAATCCTCTCTGATGGGTCAATGAATCTGTTTGCATTGCCATTGGGTGCGGGGTCAAGGACAACCGTGCCAAATTCTGCAACGCGCAAATCAGGCAATGAACCAGTGGCAGGTGTATTATCTATCGCTCGCTTACACCTTATCCTTCCAGCACCGAACATCGTATCTTTTCCAGCAGTCCCTAAGTCAAGGGCAGTGAACTGCATAATACTATCAATCTGGGCAACTGTGAGATTGGGGTTCTTTGATAGCAAAAGTGCGGCAAGTCCTGCACAGTGAGGTGTTGCCATTGAAGTACCACTCATTAAGGTGTAACCCGTGTTACTACTATATAAACAAGACCTTATATTAACTCCAGGGGCTGCAATATCAGGTTTCAAAATTCCAGGCCCTGGTCTGAACGGGTAGTCCCAGTACCAGGGTGCATCTTCCCAGCAAGAAGGACCACAGGAAGAAAAACTGGCAAGGGCATTTAGACTGTCGGTTGCGGCTATAGAAATTGCACCAGCAAGCCTGCCTTGCGCCTCTGCTGGATGGTGCCAGGGTGGTGGAACATCACCAGGGCATCTAAGATTATAAGGCACTGGGCAGGTGCCGCCCGCTGAACCTCTTTCATTTCCCGCAGCAATGAAATAGGGAATGCCGGCGAGTGCTACATTCGTTACAGCCTTTCTCCACATACTCCTTCTTGGTGTCCAGGCAACATACCATCCCAAAGACATTGAAATTACATCAGCACCGTGGGTCGGTGAAAGTGGTGGTGAGATGCAGAATTGCATTGCATCAAAAACATTCTGTTCAGATATTGTATCAGGCATAGGATAGGCAATTGAAGTTCTCACACGAAGTGCCATGATTGAACAGGAAGGTGCAACACCACAAGAATCACCAGCCGAACCGTCAGAGGCAATAGTTCCTGCACAATGTGTCCCATGACCATTGGCATCCATTGGATTATTGTTATTATTTTCAAAATTCCAGCCATAATAAGGATAATTCGGGTCAGTCCACATATGGTTACGCAGGTCAAGATGGTTGTAATTCACTCCAGTATCAATAACACCCACAATCACACCCTGTCCCTTATATCCTGCAGCCCAGCAAGAATCTGCCGCAATCAATTTCATATTCCAGATAATTCCCCTGTTATCAAGAACATCAACCGGTACCGGTTCTCCGTAAGTCAATAAAATATTCTCACTTATAATATAAGGATAGGCAATAAATGCAACATCAGAACGTTTGGCAATCTCATTAATCACATCTGGAGTTGCCTTGCAGTAGAGTGCGTTTATAATCCACATAGGTTTAATTTCAGAAACTTTATTAGATTGGGTTTGTAGCGCGAGGTAATTAATGAGCGGTTCCTGTGTTCTCGCAGATAATTCTTTCAAGTAATTTACTACTGGATAACGCTGTTCTCGCCTTGGCAAATCAGCAACGAGATTCCGCAGATAACCTTCGTCTGATTGTTCATTAAAAACGACCAGAATTTCAACCTGTTCATCATACCTTGTCTTAGTAATAGCCTCTTCAAGTTGCGGGTCAATCAATACCTTTGCATTGATAGTCCCAACAACTACTATCATCAACAGACAAAAGAATACACTTTTCATTTTTACTCCTTTCTTTTTTATATTTCCTCATTTTTTTCTCTTTTTTTCCTTAATTCACCCCCTTTCGACTTAAGTCTTTTTTTAATTATCCTTCTATTATTTATTATAATCAAAAACATCTTTCTGTCAATGATAAGGTTGGCTTCACAGCTCTGCCGAATGCTTTTTTAATTTTGGAGGATTTTAAGAAAGAGATTTCTGAAAATTGCATTTTAAGGGTGGCTTAATCTTAGGGATAGACAACGTCCTGCTATTATGCTATAATAACATAATAGTTAAATTTGGGGGATAAACCCAGAGCATTGGAAATTGCTCAGGAAGTATCAAAGCGGATCTGGAAACGCTTGGTGATTGCCTGCGTTGCTTCCTCAGGCGTAAAAATAAAACATCTTAATTCTTCTAATAGTCTTCGCGCAATATTCCGGATACTGCCCAAAGACTTCTTGAGCACTTTAAGCAGACTGCCTTTTTCTATCAATTGACTGATGAAATGGGCAATCTGTAAGAGCAAATAGAAATTCTTCATCGCTACGGAATCGTAGCAATAGGTGTGCTCCAGGTTATATCCCCCATTTTTTTGACTGTTAAAACCCTCATTCTCTTCTTTCCAGCGTAAACGACCTCCTTCGTTGGCTAAAATCATACAATTATCTTTGTTAATCGG
>CAZLGA010000004.1:0-67396 GCA_964559225.1 uncultured bacterium
GTATAATTCGTGCCATAATACTTGAAAGTAAACGGCAAATTGACCACAAAGGTCTCGTCATCACTCGGATTGAGTGAAGTCCCAGGATTCTGGGTCTGCGTCGTATCTATCGCAAACCACGAATAAATCGGTGCCTGCTGATAAGGACCGCCCGACCAGTAAACATAATAATAACCCGTATCCGAAGGCATTGGACGACCAACGGTCAAACTGAAAGTCCTTGTCCAAGAAGTTTCAGCACAAACGATATAAAGTTGAAAGTTAATGGTATGCCCAATCGGACAGTTGGATGCGACAGAAACACGAAACGGATCCGCACTGTTGTTTGCAGAATCACCCGCTGGAATAATTCCATATGTGGTAGTAGAATCAAGCAGCGTGATATAAATATCGTTTTCGCGTAATCTTGCCGTGGTATTTGTCGCCTGCAACCCACCTGCATTCCTGACATAACACACAATCCCTGCATTCTCACCCGGGTCAAGTCTGCCATTGTTATTATTATCATCAACAACCGCAGTGCGATTGAGTAAAACATTGGGACGATTCGACACATAAGGTTGTATCAGAACGCATAGCGCCGCGATCTCTGCCTTTATCACCTCTGTAGCAAAGGCATTGTTGTTGTATCCTGCACCAATTGTATCACTGGTTCTGTGATAATGGGGATTTGTTGGCCAATAATCTTCTATATTACATAAACCATGATACCCATTATCATAAAAAGGCTGGATATCTGAAGGAATGGATGATACAGTCTGTTTTACAGTGAGTAAATTCGTATATGTATCTGCGCAGGCAACGAAGAAATTAGCAAAAGGCACATTGGCACTGTTGGTGAGAACATTACAATCTTCAGGCGCAGCATCAACATAGCCAATCATATCGCCGTTTAGAACACCAAGTATGCTATCACCCTGCTGGCGGGCATTATTTGCATAATATTCGCTGCCATAAAGTCCTTGTTCTTCACCACTGAAGGCAATGAATCTTGCTGAATATTCAAATTGATAGTTCTTCATTACCCTTGCTGCTTCAAGCGCGGCAACTGTTCCACTTGCATTGTCATCTGCACCCGGGGCTATGCTCGGCGCCTGATTTGATGTCGCATCAAAATGCCCATCAATTACCGCATAAATATTGGGGTAGACAATTCCTCTTTTTATACCAATCACATTGGGGGCATATCCAGAAGTATGATACTGAAAATATACCGAATCACATCCATATTCAATAAATTTGTTTCTTATCCAATTGGCTGCAGCAAAACAGGAATCATGCGTTGAATACCTGGTTCTGAATTGCTGTAATCTTCTCACAAAACTCAGAACAGTATCTGGATTTACTCTGTTTACAATTTCCTGTATAATTGGGTGCCTGCGCACTTTTGGCAAAGTTGGACCATTGGATCTTAATATCGGTCTGAACGATAACCGCACTATCTCAACAGGCTCTCTGTTTAAAGACAAAAGTAAATCGGGTTTTAGCTTCAATAAAAAGACATTATTATCTTCTGTCAATACAATCCCAAATGTATCAAGCTCAACTCTGGTATTGAACTGATAAACTAAATAGTAATCCCCTTCCTGTGGATTCTTGGCAAGAATTTGATAATCAAAATCACTTAGTTTTGAAATTTCTTTATCATCAACTATTACAATTGCACAATTATCTAATTCCTTTATTACATCAATTTCTTTTTCAAAAAGTGGCGTGAGCCTTTCCCTTCCAAGTTCAATACGCACCAAATTGCTCGATGCATTTGCTAAGCAGAACACAACAAAAAATGAGAAAAAAAACATTGATTTTCTTACCATCTTCATTTTTATCTACCTTGCTTTGTTCAAATAAATAGGGAGGAGATGTTATAAAACCCATCCCCTCCCTATTACTATCTTATTTCAGTAGAACTGTCTTCTTTGTAGCAACGAAGTTATCGGATGTCATTTCGTAGAAGTATATGCCTGCAGAAAGATTTCTGCCCACATCATCTTTGCCATCCCAGATTATTGTGTAAACACCTGGTTTCTGTTCTCCATCTACAAGCGTCCGCACCACCTGTCCGAGACAGTTGTAGACCTTGAGTATCACTTTAGATGTCTTGGGAACCGCATAATTAATATGAACTGTTCCTTTTGTCGGATTGGGCATTGGGCTTGATAGATTGTAAACCAATGGTGAAACACTTACCTCTTCTAAACCAACATTAGGACGAATATCACCGTTAATAAGGGTAAATGTCCGGTGATACCACGCACCCCAGTTCTGTGCCCTGAATGTAGCATTGTCGCGACCACGCACAAAGAGTGAACAAACACGCACTGTGCCCGGCGTATATAATAGCCTTATTGAACCATTTACATCTTCAACAATTTCGTCCCAGGAACCATCAGCGACCTGCATTGGAACTTCACCACTGGAATTTCCACTTGGACTCTTAGCAATATAACTTGCGGCGCCAATCGTGCTCAAACCGGTTTCGGAATCACTGACCACCGCGGTAAAAGTCAAAATTGTATCAGTTGATGTTATGAATTTCGGATTATTCGCAACGATGATTGAATTCGGAATCACCTTGGGACCAAGGTCATCATTACCCGGGATATTGATCCGGAAATTACCAGTCTCTGCAAAGCCTTTCAGTGATGGATAGACATTCCTATCGTTCACCGTCACCCGTACACGATATCTGGTGCCATTCTGTAGTGCAGCAACATTCCAGGAATATGGAGAAGTCATATTGGTTCCAGAAACAATTGTATACCAGGTCTGACCTGCATCTGGTGAATATTCAATCCAGGTCGTATCAATCACTGTACCCCCATAAGAAGTAGCAGTCCAGGAGATAGTAATTGGACTTGAAGTATAGGTCTGGCCACCAACCGGTGAAGAAATCGTCACATCGGGATGGTCATGGCCAATGAGCCAAATGAACATATTATTTAGAATATCGGTTCGGGTAGGACTGTTGGGATTGGCTGTATCAATCTGGGTAATCTCAAAACCGTTGAATACAACCCTTGTTCTTTGACCACCCCAGACACCGTCACCCGGCGTTCCCATATTATTCGTTGATTCCCATTTTATACCGCAGGAATCATTTGCGGCATTACCATGCCAGACATAGGTTCCAGTGCCTGGAGCACCAGTGTCGGAAAGCCTAATTGAATCACCCGCGGCACCAGAACGGAATGGCTGATAAGTAACACCTGCAGTATAATTACCCGAGATTGGATCGCCAGCAATACCCCTGAGCGATGTCCAGGTAGTCGCTACGATATCGCCTATGTAACGGAAATGGAGATAATTCTTACAGAAGATAGAATCAACACGGGAATACAACCAGTTATCCCAGCCAACATCATGACCTGTGAAGGCAAATCTTGCACCATTATCATGGTATGTCTTAATAGTTTCCTTTTGAGCTGCTGTGAAGACAGGATAGTTCTCCTGTGCAACCTGGAAATAGACTGCCTTATACCATTTTAAGTCGCTCCGTTTGAACTGTCCATTGGGTATCGTCTTCCACCAGTTATAGGTCCAGCCACCAACCTGTAATGCCCTTTCCATAAAATCGGGATGCGCAAACTCTTGACCCTGGTTATTGTTATTGAGTACTACAACCAGGACATCAGTTCCTTCTTGGGCTTTGGTTTTGAATGTATAATGGAGACCACCATTATTATCACGGACCGCATTGCCACGGAAGTCCTTTGATTCTACATTGTAATAATAGATGGTATTGGGTGTTAATCCTGTGAGTGTTACACGGTGTGGTATACAGAAAGGTGTATCTACCTGAGCGACGAGATTTAAATTGCTCGGATTTGTTCCATAATAGACCTTTGCATTTGCACCTTCATTGGTTGTCCAACACACATCCGCGGTAGCAGCCTGGATATTCTCACACCGGACATTAGAAATTGTAAAATACCACGCATCTACCGCAGCCCAGGTAGTGGAGATATAAGAAGGATTGTTATCTCTATAAGAAACATAGATTGTATCACCCTGACAGACCGATAATCTCCCATCACCATGGGTCGCACCCCGGAAGAGCAATGGAAATTCACCCCGAAACACATAAGAACTTTCAGCAAGCTCAACACACCTCAAGGTCTCAGGCTGGGTTTCAATATATTTGCCAGTAAGGACAACAAGGACTGTATCACGAACTCCAACCGTGCCATAATTTTCATCTTCCACCCTGATTCTAACAGTATCAATGATAAAATCATTCGCACGATAGACAGGTTTATTCGTAGATACAACCCCAGCAACAGACGCTGCGGTGTAGGTTATTACCAGTGCAAAAGGTTGTGGACCATAAGGCACATTTCTGCCTTCAATTCTAACAAGCCAGTCACCAGCAGTCGGTGAATTTACCCTTACACACTCTTCAACATTTAATGAATCCCTGGCAGACGGATTTGCCACTGATTGACCACCAGAATACTGATTACCACGGTAAAAGGTAGAACCAATCTGACAGAATAAATCTAAATCATTAACAATCTGTCTATTTACTGCTGGATTACCAGGGTAATCGGTCCAGACCAGTGTAATCTTTAGATTGGCTGCCCCTGAAGGAACATTAAAACGATAATCCTTTCTTTCACCTGTAAGAACACCTATCGTATCATCAAGGAGGAGTGTCTTCCTTGTGTCTCCCGCAAAATAAAGCGTGGAATCAAGGTTAACACGACCCCAGCCGATATTATTATCCGGAACAGTGAAGCCAGTGATATTCGGGTCCGCACAGTTTATCAAAATTGCCTTTATCATCGCGGCACTGATATAACTCCAGGCATTGCCTGTAACCTTTTTACCAGATGGATACCAACCTTCGCGCAGATACTGCCTTACCAGCGCACCTGAACCACACGCATTTGGAGAAGACATACTCGTCCCTTGCATAGAGTTGTAAGTCGCAGTACCACTTGTAGCTGAATTAACACTTGCACCCGGAGTGCAAACCGTAGGTTTTATGCGATTATCATCAGTAGGTCCCCTGCTTGACCATGACTGAAGGGCATTTGATGATGTTGAATTTCCAACAGCGCCTACTGAGACACAGTTCTTTGCAGTCGCTGGAGAACCTACAGTGTTTGCGCCAGAACCAGAATTGCCATTGGAGAAAAATAATAGAAAGTCCTTGTATCTCCACATAAACTGGTCAACATTTAGATCCATACTTGTATATGCACCGCCAGTAGCCGCACCCCAGGAGTTCGTACTCATATATGCCCTTATCCCATGGCTTGCATAGTATTTGGAATAAGGTCGGATATAGAGGTCATTGAGGTCACCGAACACATAAATACTGGAGCTTGTATTATCACCACAATCATTGTGATAGAGCCGCGCCATCTTCGCAACACCATCATTGTAGCTTGTTCCAAGGACTGTATCATTGCCAGCAGCTGTGCAACCGGTATGGGTCCCATGCCAGGAAGCACCAGCACCATCACCGAACACAATCATCGACGGTGCCCCAGAATCATAAGCAACGATTTTATTGTGATCTGGATAGACACCCCAGGTCGTAATCTGGGGACTGTTAGCACGATGCTGATAATGAGCGGTATTTATCCCTGAATCGCAGTGGTTGATTATCTCGTCCTGACCAAAAATACCCATACCCCACATTCTTCGTGCAGTATTATCCGTAGCAGGTGGTGCTGTTGAACGCCAGCCAGTCATATCAACCCACTGAACATTGACATTCAATGTATGGGGTTGAATATATGGTTCAATCCAGTAAGCTTCTTTAATGTTTGCAAGTCTGCTCAAGTCTTTCTTGTTTGCACTAACCCACAACATCTTGTTTATACCGTTGTCAGAAATAACTATATCATTTTTACCGGTAATCTCCTTTATCTGTGCCACTGCTGAATTCATATCAGCATCTTCAAAGAGTATAATCGTCACCTTATGTTCAGCACCAACCCTGTCAAATAAACCCGAGATTTTGTAGGCTGGTTGATAATTACCCATCCAGTTTACTGATGGATTAGCAAGAATTGCATCTTTCTGTAATTTATTTTTTAAGGAAACGACAAAACCATAGTGGGGGATATAGAAATGAATCTTTGCCCCCTGTGACTCAAGCCAATCTTTCTCTAATCCATAGATTGGTCCTGAGAACTGAACGATATAGTATCCAGGTTCATCATCCCGATACTGGGTCTTTAAATCAGCAGGCAAATCTGGTTCACCATTCTTGCCAAGCAGTTTTGTATCAAAAGAGATTCCATTTGAGAAAATAATCTTCGTCGCATCTCCATAGACCACGGGTATAAAATGCGATTTTGTCTGACTGGAGAATGTTGGAATTATGTCTGAACGATTGACATCTCCTTCACTCTCCTTTTGCGCTTCTATTTTTACCGGTTGAACCGGTATTTGCACCTGGGTCCCCGGTTTGGTAGCACCCAGAGCACATAGCGCTATTATCATTATAAGCATTATTTTCCTCATCTTCACTCCTTTCTATACCTATATTCATTCAATAGCAGCCCATATAGTTTCTATTTTTTTTATTCATCACCTCCTTTCGTATAAATTGGTGTCAAATATCAATTTCATTTATTTCAAAAGAACCGTCTTCCTCACTTCTTTGAAATGTGGAGATTCAAATTTAACGAAATAAACGCCTGCTGGAACTTTCCTGCCCAAATCATCTTTACCATCCCAAACAATCTGGTTAACCGAACAATCGGTTAAATTAAATGACTTAACAATCCTACCCATTGGGTCATAAATCCTTAAAGTTGTTTGGGATTTGAAATCTGGTATTTGGAATTTTATTGTAAGCCGGGTTCTGAACGGATTGGGTGATATTCCAAAGTAAAATGCACCCTTATTCTTTTTTGTGACTGTTTCTTTCATTCCCACCCAATAATAGGCTCTATACCAACCGGAGTTATAAGGATCATAGCGGAATTTAGGCCATTCATAAAAACTCCCATTCAAATCAAATACCCAGAATTTGAAATCATTCGCACCTACCATCAACTCAAGTTTTCCATCATAATCAATGTCGTAAACTGCTGGTGAGTGTTCAATCCTTATACCAAAGTGTATAGGGAAACCACTTATGAGTTGAGCCTTATTATTGTATGCGTATAAATTCCAATCCGCAGCACCACAGGCAATATCCATAATCCCATCTCCATCTATATCCGCGCTAATTGGTAATTTGAAATCATGCCCATATGATGTTGGAAATCCAGAAATTGTATTTCCCAGAGAATCAAGGACCGATAAAAACATTGAGCCCTGATTGCTGCCAATGATTATCTCAGGCCTTTCATTTCCAGTAATGTCAGCAACAACCGGATATGCCTCAACATCTCCAAGTGCAGGTATGGCTTTTTGCCACAATATATGACCACGGGCATCAACAAGATTAACCAGATCCGTAGAATCTGTATAAAAACATATCTCAAGGTCTGCATCACCTGCGATATTTCCTAAAACCGGTGAATAAATCATTTTCTTTGCTACAGCAATTGGAAACGGGTTAAGATAATTGCCATTGTGACCCCACACAAATAGCGAATCAGAATTTGCCCCTCCACAGGCAACAATCTCAAGATATCCATCATTATTTAAATCGCCAACCGCCGGAGAACCCCCATGCCATCCGTATAAATTTTTTAGCAGTCCATCAGGTGAATATAACCCTGTGCCATCATGATGGAATGCATATAATTTACCATCTTCACTTATAACAAAAATTTCAAGGTCTCCATCTCCATCAATATCAGCAAGTGCGGGCGAGCTAAGGACGCTACCACCCAATGTTTTGGGCCATCCTGTCATTGGTATCCAGGTTGTATCAGTCTTTGTTAAAACATAAAAATTATTCCACCATCGCCTTATCCCAAAACAGAGTTCTAAAGTTCCATTATTGTCAACATCACCAACCGCAGGTGAAGACCAGATTTCTTGGTTACAAGTAAAAATCCTTCCGTAAAGGTCATTATTCACCGGAGTTCCATCATAATGCCACATATGAACATCGCCATTTCTTGAACAAACGACGATTTCCAGACCTGGATAAAATGGGTCAAGGTCACCAAAATTTGGTGAAGAAAAGAGATAACCGAATACCGTCCTTGGCCAGCCTTGGGCAACCATAGGATTGGCCCTTGTCATTATTGTATCCGATGGCAAACCTTCGTTCATTGAAGAATCCACCGCGATAATATAATAGTAATAATTTCTATTCTTTTCAACATTTAAATCTTCAAAATAGGAAATAGGGGATAACGGGTTTTTAATATACTCAAAATTGCCATTTGGACTCGTTGCCCGATAAATCCTGTAACCAATCGCATTCATCACCATAATCCAGTTAAGGATTACTGAATTCTGTGTTCCAAATGACCATAATGAATCAATCCTTGATGGAGCGCCGAGCGTGACCTTTTTTTCCAGAACTCGTAGATTTTTAGTATATAAAGAAAAATTATAAGAAACATTGCCGGGATATACTTTTAAAACTTTTAAAGTGTCTTTAGCAGAAACGACCTCACCAGGTCTGATATCATCAAATTTTGCAACACTATCAAGGACAATAACCGTATCCGAAAGGCTCGTAATTGTTGCATAGACAGATTCTGCAATACAATGCCCCTTGTTTTCAATAAACGGCAGGATTTTATATACACTCCCGTTTGTAGTAAATCGCTGGGTAAAAAGATAAAGCACCGGAGATTGAATGACAAACTGACAGGTATCATAAATCAATTCTGAACCACAATGGATTTCTAAATAAAGTAGCGGGCTATAACCATCAGGAGCCATAGGGTCAATGTTTATTATAATAGGTGTGAGATTTTCTTTTAGTTCATCAGGTGGTATATTAGGATAATGGGCAGTATCGCAAACAATATCAATCAAAGTATCCAGGCTACTAATTCTTAAAAATATTGAATCAGATGTGTGATTGCCATTGTTTACCAAACTTAGATACATTTCAATGAGCTCGCCCGGATTTGGAATTCCATTATTATTACCCATTGTATCAACCATTCGCGCATGCTGATATACAACATAAGGAGCACCAGATTTCACATATATTGAATCAATATAGCCAATGCTTTTTTCACTGATTATCGTATACTTAAGATAGCCCGCTGATTTTGTTCTTACCGGAGTCAATGCTATACCGCCAAAACCAGAATCTTTTACAAATACTTCATTTTCTTTATATAAGATAACCAGAAATTTATCGATAGCGGGAAAAACACTTAGTAAAACTGTATCAGCCCCAACCTGAAGCGTATCTTTCATTGTTATAACAGAATCTATGTTACGGGGAACATTTGACCACATTCTGATTGTAGGGTCACCGAGTAGATTCAATGAATACTGAAAAACCCGATGCCAGTTGTCAAATTGAGAATAGGGTATCAAGGGAATTTTAGAAAGCCCATTGGCAGAACCCAACGAGGTCAAGAATAGATATGGGATTAATACTCTCACATAATCAAGGTGATTGTATGCTGCACTGGAACTCGTCGGACCGATATAACCAATTCCCCCACCCTGTGGATTCATTACCCAGTGTTCGCCAATACAATCTTCCTGGAAGGGTCCTGTATAACAAGAAATAACCACGAGTAGTGGATAAATGTTATTGGTCAATGAATCAAAAGAAAAATTCGTCACATATTCACGCGGAGTGGTTCGCACGCGCAACATATTTACATCACCGTGAGCAAGCCAGGTGACTAAATTATAACCTTCATCCATTCTATTTAAAACCACCTGTTTAGATTCCTCGTTAAAATAATACTTACTGAAACACTCAGGGAGAAGAACACTTAATTGATTTCTCGCAATATAATAAGAATCATTCGGAAACCAGAACATACTCGTGACAAATAACGCCTTTTTGTACCAGGGCTCAAGTGAATTGGGGGGATTGACTCGCTTAAATAAATAGGATAATACCTTACTCAAATATATATATACATCATCAGGATTGTGTGCGGGAATCCGCCCTACCAAAACATCTGGATATAAATCAATAGAATCAGCAACTTCACCGAATCGGTTATCACCATCAAAGTTCCAGTTTTCATCAAGGTCTGAAAAATAGAGGTCGGTGGTTACATCAGCAGGATGATTTCCCATCACATATTCAACCCAGACCCAGCGCGTTGGAATATCAGGAACATCATTCCCTAATATTACAATACTCACACCCCATTTTTCAACGGCATCTTTTATAAATTTTCTAAGTCTTTCTGCATCATCAACTCCTTGATAATTCTGTTTAATATAGGACATTGTTCTTATTGTAGTATTTAATCCAAGCATTTTTTTGTGACGCGCAAATTCCTGATAAGCAGAAATCATTGAATCCGTCGTAATTATCAGAAGATCAACCGGGGGTCCATTAAGCGAAGGCAATTCAGAAGGAATTAAATCTTCTATATTTTCTTCAATATAAAAGGCAGGATGATAAAGTGTGGCTGAGGCATTTGATTTTCCTACTATTGAGTAAACAAATTCCTCAAAAATTGATTTTGAAAATTTCGTCTGGCGGATTGGTTTTATACCAGTTCTTTGATATTCAAGTTCAACATTTAAAATCGCCTTCGTTAAAACTTCAACTTTTTTTAATACCGGGTTATATCTAAAAGGTGAAACCAATATCTGCCCAATACTATATCCCCTCAAATTTCCTGAATGAAAACCTAAAATTATGTTATTGGGATAGTAAAGATTTGCATTATAAATGTTCCCATCCGGCAGGGTAAACTCCATTTGTTCTCCTATTATTGCACCTTTCTGAACCGGATAGATAAAAAATTCACCAGGTATTTCTGACCATACTTCATTTAGTATATTTACTGATTTTATTTTTTCATCGGGGTTTAACAAGATGGTATAAACAAATCCCGGAAGTTCTGGGGTGCCTGAAGTGCCCCAAATTCCGCCGTCCTCAAGAAAAATTCTATGATATCCATCAAAATCAGTTATTTCGTACTTAAGTTTATCAACAGGGATATTAAGCTGTAAAGAAAAACAAAGACTTAAAAAGAGAAAAATGATTATTAAAAATCTCATCATACTCAACATATTGTTTTCTCTTCTCAGAAGGGGCTCTGGTTTTTAAGCCAGAGCCCCTTATAGCAATTATTTAGTCAGAACGAATTTCCGCACCACAGAACCATTGTCAGTCTCAAGATAGCAGAGGTATACACCGCTGGCACATTCCTTATTATCATCAGCAATCCCATTCCAGATGATGGTATTTACACCGGGTTCAACCTCTCCATTCACAAATAGCTTCACAAGCCTTCCTGTAATATCATAGAGTGCAAGTCTTACCTTCATCTTTACAGGAACTGAATAGGTAAATTTCACATTCTTAGTAAATGGCGTTGGCATACCAGGTGAAAGGGAAATCCTTTCCATTGGCGATGGGTTAAGATTCTCATCGATACCAACCCCAGGTATTCCGCGGAAACCAAGAATCTTTACTATCGCACGATTCGGATTCTGAGCAATTGTCAACCAGTAATTTCCATCCCTTGGGTCATATTCAACACCGCGGACATTCCAGCCTGGCAGTGTCACTGAATTGAGAACCGCTCCATCACTCCGGCGCAACTCATAGAGAGCAATTTTTGCCAGAACCGGCGACGCCTCATTAGTAAAATGTGTATAAACAAGTAGTAGTGTCGTATCAGGTCCATAAGGTTCTATTGCCAAACCACGGGCCCCTAAACTGTCCCCCAGAGTAAGATTAATAACCGAAACATTGCCTCCAAGGGTATCACAGCGATGAATCCGGGAGGTCCCGCTGGTAGTTCTACGGTCCGCAGTATACAACCATCTCGATGTTGGAACCCAAGCAAGTCCTGTAGGATAATCATTCGCTGGATTTGCAAACTGTCTCAAAACTGTGCCACTTGTGTTGATCTTATAAATTATCTTGCTCGGTGCAGTAGGATTTGGGTCTGCCGCAACCCAGAAGGTGTTATCATAAGCACAGTATTTGATATCGGTGGGACAGGAATCGGGTGATGGGATAGTACCAAGATAGGTAACATTGCTATCCGAACTATACATCACAATACCGGTTGTCCTTCTATAGAAATTGGTGACATAAAGCCGGTCATTCTGAGGATTATAACCTAAACCGTAAAGGAAGTGTGTATCACCCGGAGCAACCTGGACCGTTTTCGGACCCCATATAATATGGACCTCATTAACACCAACCTCAACACTGAACCCAATATCCTGGACATAACCACCGCCACCAGTGAGCCGTAGTGTCATATCAATAAAGGTTCCTGCAGGTGTCGTAGATGAGATAGAGAATCTGAATGGTGAACCACCATTATTTCCTGTGCCACCAACTGGGATATTACCGAAATTACCCACGGAATCAAGCAGGGTGATATACGGGCTTGTTTCTCTGAGCACGCCGACGCAGTTAGTTACTCCAACACCAGATAGATTCCTGAGCGTATCAGTCAGATATACAGTTTCGCCTGCATCACAACGACCATTGAGGTTGCCCGGTACAGGGTCATAGATACGCTGACCAGCAATATGCAGAACAGGGCTCGTAGTTGGACCAAGACCTCCAGAAACTACAATTGCATAAGGCTGATTCGTTCCCTGGGGCACACTCGTTCCTGTCACCCTGATAACCCAGTTACCCATCTCAGGAACATTGCGACGCACACATTCTTCAACATTCCGCGCATCAGCAGAACCACCAGGTGCTGATTGACCCCCACTGTAGACATTACCTAAGTATACAGTTCCTGCTGGATTGGTAACACGGAGGTCAAGGTTATTCACAAGGGTAACACTTGCACCAGCAGTGGCTGGAAAATCGGTCCAGACAAGGGTTATCTTGAGTGGTTCGGATTGGTCATTTACCGAGATTGTAAACTCGTCAAACTGCCCGGTAGCAACACTATCATAAGTCACCCATAATTTCCGGACATCACCACTAAAGAACAAGGCATCGTCAAGACATACTCTACCCCAACCTGTATTGTTATCGGGAATGGTTGAACCTATAATAGATGGATGTGCACCATTGACAATGATAGCCTTCACCACTGACGCAGGAATAAACGTCCACTGGTTTGATACATTGGAATCACCAGTAGGATAGAATCCCTTTGCAAAATATTGCCTTACGAGTGCAGCATTTCCTGCGGCACAGGGTGTTGCCATACTCGTTCCAGCCATACCGAGATAGGAATTATTATTCGGACCAGCTGAAGAAAATAAAAAGTAACCGGGTGCAGTTACTGTCGGTTTAATTCTATTGTCTAAAGTCGGTCCCCTGCTTGAGAAATCTGCCATCGTCGTTGATGAGGTGCTATTCATCGTTGCACCAAGAGTAAGAATATTCTTTGAAGTTCCTGGTGGATAGACCGTTCCTGAAGATGGTCCACTATTACCTGCAGCATAGCAGATTAGAAAATCACGGTTTCTCCACATAAACGAGTCGGTAGTAACACAGTAGGATGTATACGAACCCGCACCTGCTGTTGAACCCCAGGAATGCGAAGAAACCCGTGCAGCACCACCTGCATTTCCATTATATGGTGGCAGATAAAGATTCGCAAGGTTTGAAGGCACAGAAAGAGAACCTGTTGATGTTCCGATATCCATAAAGAACATCTTTGCGAGTAAAGGCATCCCATCATTAAGATTTGTGCCACCTACATAAGAATCATCACCACAGATTGTTCCTGCAGTATGGGTTCCATGCCAGGAACCACTTGCATTATCACCAAATGCTGCACTTGAACCCGTGGGCAGTAGATATGCGATTATCTTGCGATGGGTCGGATAATTACCCCAGGTTGTGATATTGACTGCTGGGTCCCTAAACATATCATGGGTTGTTAAAATACCTGTATCAGCGGTATTGACTACCTGCCCTTGTCCCCGAATATTCTTGCGCCATATCTTTCTATCAACCTGTTTCCAGGTCTGGGTTACCCATTGACCTGATTGATTATAGGCAACAGGACGGAGATAAGGCTCAATATGCATTACCCCAGAAATCCTTGCAATCTCATTGAGATGTGCCCGGTCAGCACGGATTTTCAGAACCTTACAATACTCATTATCAGAGACTTCAAGGATTGCACAACCAAGATTCTCCACGCGGTTTTTCACAAGATAAATATCCTCGTCAGGAAACAAAATCACCAGCCATTCATTCTCATTCGGTAACTCCTTGAATAGTGTGCTAATCTTGTATGCGGGTTCATAGTTCCCAATCCAGTTAACAAAAGGTAACCCTTCAATAATTGCCTTTTTGCTCTTATCCATCTTGGCGATGAAGGCGTTAAAAGGGATATACTGGATGAGTTTTACACCATACGCCTTTATATTCTGCTTCATCTCTTCATAAACAGGACCTTTGAGATGGATAAGATAGTAATCTGATTCACCGGTGAGCTCTGCTGGAATCTCTGGAAGTTTTTCTTTTGGATTAAAATAGTATTCACCTATCGCAACATAATTATACTCCTCCAGATACGGCGGTGTGAATGTCCCGGACCGGTGCGAAACCAGATACGGGTCAACACTGCCCAAAAGGGCAAAAATCAAAACAAACACCATTTTACCTCCTTTTTCCAATTTTTCCTTTATATTCTATATCCACTTTATTTGTTTTTAGTCCCAACACCTCCTTTCTTTGCAATTAACCACACCATTAATATTATAATAAAATATTATAGAATGTCAAGGGTAAATCGACAACGTTGACTGAATCCATAAACCTTTGAAAAACCTAAAGATTTTGCATATTCAATCCCGTTTTTTATCCCCGTTCCAAGGTCGTCGGGCTTATGAGAATCAGAACCAACTGTGATTATCTCAATACCCGCGTCCTTAGCAAGTTTGATTAATTCAACCGATGGATAAAATTCATTATTTCTTCTCAAACCCGCAGTATTTATCTCTAATCCTATTTCATATTCTGCCATCAATGTGAAAATCTTATGAACATATTCCCTATTAATTGCGCGAATTTTCTCACCGTAAAAATGCAAGCCATATTTCTTATATACATCAAAATGAGCAACTGCATCAAAGAGCTTTGAACGAATCAGGATTTCCATCGTTGAAAAATAATCATCAAGAAGCGATTCTGCACTATTTTTTTCAAAATAATAGTTGCATTCTTTTGAACTATCAATACAGATATGGTCAAGACAATGGATACCCGCAAGAAGATAATCAAGGGAAAGTCCTTTAATCACTTCTTTTAAACGTTCTTCCACCCCAGCAAAGAACCCCACTTCAATACCAAATTTTATGTGCAACCCTTTCTTTTTGTAATAATCTTTAAAATCAAATATCTCATTCTGTAATCGTAAGAGATTCTGATTATCAATAGGTTGGATTTCACCATTGAATCTTATTAAATTATCATTCCGTGCTTTATCCAGTTCACAATGGTTAGTAAAACAAATTTCTTTTAATCCAAGGATAAGCGCCTTTTCACAATAATCGCGCAAACCACCATCTGCGTCTATTGAATGACTTGTGTGAATATGATAATCAAGCATAAATTATTATAGTATCACTCGCTCATCAAGGGGTTCAAATCTATCCGCCTTTTCTTTCAAATCATAGGCAGTATTATCTGGGAATGAAAAAATTTCAACCTTTTTATGTTTATTCTTTACAAATTCCACAAGGGGGGCAAAATCACCATCACCAGAAGCAAGAACTATCGTATCAACATAATCAATCATTCCCAGGATATCAAGTGCAATCCCCATATCCCAGTTTGCCTTTGCTGAACCATCGGCACGGGTGCGCACATCTTTTGTCTTAACAATATAACCGATATGTTCAAGGCTGGTTGCAAAAGGTTTTACATCGCCCTCGGGTGGTTGCACGATATAGGCATATGCCTTAACCAGATTCCGGTCACCGGTGATCAATCTCAATAACTTTTCATAATTCACCTTTGCACCATAGCTCATCTTCGCCGAATAATACAAATTTTGCGAATCAACAAATATTGCGATGCTCTCTTTTTTTGTCAGGCTGGATGTGGAAATTAAGACTCTGAGCAAGCGAACCTCTTCATAAACCCTGCTCTCCCATTCAATATTTTTTGTCATCAGGGATTTAATATCTTCTAAGGATTGAAATAAAAGGGTTAATTTTTTGTCTAAAATTTCATTTATATCTTCTTTAATTTCTCTTGTCTCCATATTTTACTCCCTGTCTGTTTCTAATTCACGTCTTTTAAAAAGTGGTAGGTATTTGTATAACGAAGGCTTTGATTTTTCATTCGGGGCATTGGTCCAGACCAGGGTATATTCTTGCGTTCCCCGGATATCAACAAAGACAAATTCTTGTCCATTATAATACTGCCAGTATTCATAGGGTTTAGATTCTTCAAATTGTTTATTATCGATCTCATCCGGTGGACCGTATATAATGTATATCCGACCCCGATCAGTCTTTGAGCCTGGCAGATAGCCCTCCTGAAAATGTACATCCGCATATTCATAGCGTCGAGAAATTTCCTTATAGTCGTGTTTCTCCCAGAATCTTTTTAAATATGACCTCCTTCCCTCTTCCTTGAGTGTCTGGAAATATTTATATTCCTGAGTGCTTACAAAGTATTCAATTGCATCATAATAAGGTAAATCTTCATAAGGATAAGGAATTTCTATTTTTTCCTTTGCTTTCTTTATTGTAAAACTGATTGATTTTTCCATTTTGCGCTGGCTAAGAGAATCAAAAACAACGACCTTGAGTTGATAATTATTAGGTTTTAGGGTCTCTATATTAATACCTAAGTTTAGTGCCTGTTGTGTGAATCTTTTTTCTATAGATTTGGTGATTTTTTTAATAATGTGTTCTGTTGTATCTGTGAGTAAATATGATACCGTTAAATTTTGGCTCTCCGGAGTGATATTATATAGTTCGTAATAGAGAAAAAGATTCTTGGTTCCTTCATCAAAAATACCCGAAGGATTAGGCATAATTCTTAAATTGCCCTTTGTCAGATAGCCACCGGTTGTATCACGGATTATTGAACTTGCCAGAAAAATATCACTCATAAAATAGTCTAATTCGGTGATTGATTTCTTACCTTTGACTATCCCTTTATTCGTTCCACAGATCAACTCAACGCTCCAATCGTAATCATCATAAAAGAGGTATTTCCCAAACTGGAGATAAAATACCATCTTCTCTCTTGCTGCCTGAGAAAAAGAAGGAATTGTAAATTTATTGGATAAAGAATCGCATAAGGAATCAGTTCCAGATCGATTTACTATCTTGAGTCTCAAAAGACAATCAGCGGTTATTCTTCCATCGCTTTCTTTATAATAAAGTTCATTGTAGGGTATTGCACAATTAAACTCAAGATAAAAAATATTTTCAACCCTGGCTCCAATACCGAGTGAGTCTTTGATACTTAATGGAGTGTAGTACAAAACAGGTTGCACATAAAAATTTATTGCACAGAATAAAACATGTGTATAAATCATATCCTTTCTCCTTGCGGATTTATGAGGATATATTCACCAAATCCATATCGGTCATAAAATACAAATTTCAAATTTAGTCGATAATAAAACCAGATTTCGTAAGGTTTTGTAGAAAGTTCATAGGGCTTGGACTGTATTTCATCAGGCGGTCCGAATTTAATATATATTCGCCCCCGGTCGCTCCGCCAGCCTTTGTCGCCGAATGAAAAATGCTTATCAGCATAGGCAATCCGGTCAAAATATTCCTGCTCTCTCTCATTATACTCAGTATTGGGTGTTGGGTCATATTGTTTCCAGAATGCCTTCCAGAGCGAATCCCTTTCTTCTAATCGCGCCCTCCTCAGTTGGTTCAACTCATTCTGGGTTGCGATATATTCAAGCTGGCTTACCCTTAAATACCAGAGCTTTTCATCTAAATAAAATGGTCTATCAATATCAATGGGAATGCTCAATGCCTCAATTATTTTTCCATTAACTTCTATGACAAACTCTAACTCATATTTTCCATTTGAAAGATGACCAACAAAAAAATCAATTGTGTCCTCATAAATGCCAAACTTCAACGACTCGGTCTTTTTCATATTCTGTAGAAGAATATTGATATTCGCAGACTTGTCTTTAGGATTGATTACTGTATAAGTTATAATGATTGTATCATTTACAAATCGCGAGCGCACATTGGCGAGATGTTCAAAAGTCCTGATATTCTCATTTACATTCAAAAGTTCTACACCCTGCAGGTCAATTATTTTGAGATTAAACTTTGATGCTGTTCTTGGGATAATTAAATTGAGTGTATCATAATAATTCGTGGAATCCCTTTCCCGCTCCCTGAGCCAGTAATCGCCTGCGACCTGGTGTTTCTTTTTGTCAAATACTATCAATTGGATTTCATAGGTTGCTATAGGAACTGAATCAACGGAAGTAAATCTCATAATTTGGGCAGGAATTTCCAGTAGAACATTCATATTTAAAGATGAAGCATCAATGGGTGCGTATGCAACCTGCCATTTTATCGTTGCAAATAATATGTATATTAACATCATTCTATTTTTTTCTGTCTTTTGTCTTTAAACACTGCGTTTAAAGCCTGGTCAATCTTCTTTACAAAATGAAATTTGAGTCCACTTTTCACATGGGGTGGTATTTCGAGTAAATCCTTTTTATTTTCTTCTGGCAAATAAATTGTATCAATACCTGCGCGTTTTGCCGCAATAACTTTCTCTTTGATGCCACCAACTGGCAAAACCCTTCCTGTTAGCGTTATTTCACCGGTAAACGCAATCTTTGGGTCAATGGCCTGCTCGCGGAATAAAGAACTTAATGACATAATGACTGCCAGTCCCGCAGAGGGTCCATCCTTGGGTATAGCACCAGAAGGAATATGAATATGTAAATCGTAATCATCGGGATTGTCTTTTATACCCCATTTATCAAACTTTGTCTTGAGATAAGAGACCGATGCCTGGCAAGACTCCTTCATTACATCACCTAATAGGCCGGTGAGAATCAACCCCTTTTTACCTTTAACTTTTATTGATTCAATAAAAATTATCTCCCCACCGGTAGGTGTCCAGGCAAGTCCCGTAGCAAGTCCTATTTCACCCCGGCGCGCGGCAACCTCAGAGTATGTTCGGGGTGGTCCAAGGAATTCTACAAGATTCTTTTCATCCACACGCACAGGCTTCTTCTTCCCTTCAGCAAACCGCTTTGCCACCTTTCTGCATATTGAACCGATTTCTCGCTCCAAATTTCTCACCCCTGCTTCTTTGGTATAATTATTGATTATCATTTTTATTGCCGATTCTTCAAATTGAATATACTCTGATTTCAAACCACTTTCCGCTATCTGCCGTGGAATTAAATATTTTTTTGCGATCGCAACTTTTTCATCAAGAATATAACCTGGCAATTCAATTATCTCCATACGGTCTTTCAATGCCGGGATTATTGGGTCAATTAGATTGCCCGTGGCAATAAACATTACATTTGATAGATCAAAAGGAACTTCAAGATAATGGTCAGAAAAAGCATAATTCTGTTCAGGGTCAAGAACTTCCAGAAGGGCACTTGAAGGGTCACCTCGAAAATCTGTACCCACCTTATCAATCTCATCAAGCATAAAGACCGGATTCTTTGAACCACAATTTTTTATAGACTGGATAATTCTACCTGGAAGTGCACCGATATAAGTACGACGATGCCCGCGAATCTCGGCTTCATCCCTTATTCCACCCAGGGATATACGCACAAATTTTCTGCCCAATGCACGGGCAATCGATTTTCCCAATGATGTTTTGCCTACACCTGGTGGCCCAATAAAGCAGAGAATCGTCCCTTTTGAATCGGGTTTTAATTTCTTCACAGCAAGATACTCAAGTATCCTTTCTTTGACCTTCTCAAGGTCATAGTGGTCTTCATCTAAAATTTTCCTTGCCCTTATGAGATCGTGATTGTCCTCAGTTGAAATTGACCAGGGCAGGGAAATCAACCAATCAAGATATGTCCTTGAGACCGTATATTCCGCAGCCTGGGGCGGCATTTTGGAAAGACGGTCGAGCTCTTTCAATGCAACCCTTTCCACATTTTCTGGCATCTTTGCTTCCTGAATTTTCTTTTTTAATTCTTCAATCTCACGGGTATGTTCGTCGGTCTCTCCGAGTTCTTTCTGGATCGCCTTCAACTGTTCCCTTAAATAAAACTCTTTCTGACCTTTATCAAACTCATTCTTAACCTGAGTTCGAATCTTGGCTCCGAGTTCTAAGATACCTATCTCTTTCTGTAACAGCGGAATCAATTTCAAAAATCTTTCTTTTGGTTCGGCAATCTCAAGGATTACCTGTTTCTCGTTCACATCCAGGTTTGTATATCCAGCAACGAAGTTAATAAGACGGTCGGGCTCATCAATATTTAATACAACTGCTCCGAGTTCATCAGGTAAATATGGTGCCAATGATACAAGTTGCTGGAACATTGTTACTACATTTCGCATCAATGCCTCAACTGATACATTCTTTTTATAACCATCCGGATATAACTGGATTTTTGCCTTTAGATATGGTTCAATCTGAGTAAACTCCAGAACCTTGAAACGTTTCAATCCCCTTACCAGCAACCTAATAGTCCCATCAGGGAATCTAAGCATTTTAGTAATCTGGATAACACACCCCACCTGATAGACTTCTTCGGGCTTTGGTTCTTCAATATCGGGATTACGCTGAGTTATAGCACCTGCAAGTTTGTTTGTAGTGAGTATTTCATCAATCAATTTCGCAAGTCTTGGTGTTTGAATGATCAGAGGCACCATCTGATCAGGAAATATAACACCACCCTTTATTGGAATAATGCCTAATTCAGCGGGAATCGCAATTTGTTTCTCTTCCATATTCTACATCTCCTCAATCGGAATGATGCATTCTTTCAAAACAGAAAATTCTATTGTTAAAATCCCTTGTTTTAATTTATATCTTCCATATTTGGGGTCAACAGGCAAAGGAAATTCTATCCTTCTACAAAACCTACCATAGGCAATCTCAAGGTTATGAAAAACTACATTTTGCCTCTCCACACTTTTCTCTGATATTTTAGGTTTCTTCACCCCTGTAACTGTCATGTGGTTTTGCCCGATATATATCGTAATATCTTTTAATTCAACCCCGGGTAGTTCAATAATGACAAATATTTTCTCATCAATAATATACAAATCATAAATGGGCTGCCAGTTGATAAAAAGTTCATTACCATAATCTTCAGTTAACACTTCATTCTTTTCAAAAACCACTCTGATTTCGGAAATATCAATATTATCCATACCAGTCTTCCTCTGGCTCATAGTTAATTATATATCAAATAATATTCGTGTCAAGATTACTTAGATTAACGAGGTCTCAAAAATCCAATGGGAAGAATCATCTCTTCCATTGAGATGCCACCGTGCTGGAATGTGTATTTGAACTCCCTTTCGTATTCAGTTGGTTTGGTTGGGTAAATAAAATAATAATCTTCGCGTGCAATAAGAAAACGGACCGAAGGGTCTTCAGCGGGTAAATACAATTCACCCGGATTGTTCAATAATAGGGCAGCCTTCTCATCAGCCCTCAATGCTGGACCATATTTATATCTCAAGTTTGGTGAAATATCCCTGCCCCCGTATACAAGCGTTGGTCTTCGCACATGGATGAAGCCATGGTCACTTGTGAGTATTACCTGTCGTTTTTTGTTTGAAATCAATTTAAATAATTCAAAAATCGGTGATATTGGGAACCAATAACTTAAAAGGTTAAGCAGAACCCGTTCATCTTCTAAAAGTCCTTTCATATCTCCCCTTCCGGGAATTGAATGCAACAAAAGGTCAAAAAAGTTTATTATCACAATCGTAATGTCACTTCGATCCTGAGCAATCTTCTGAATATTCTTTTCAAGATCCTCTATTGTTGATAATTTATGAAAATTAAAACTGATTTTGAGATTGTTACGTTTCAGCAATTCTGTAAATAATTCTTTTTCAAAACGATTCTGTCCTCTTTCTTCGAAAAGCCAGTACTGTGGATACTTCTGAAGAATTTCAAGCGGTAGCAAACCGGCGAAAATGCTATTTCTTGAATAGGGGGTTGCAGATGGCAGGATTGAATAGTAATACTGTGTGTTTATCTCAAAAAAATCACGGAGATAAGGCAGGAGCTTCAGATACTGGTCAAGCCTCATTGAATCAAATATCACAAAAAATAGTGAACCGTTCTTTAATGTTGGAAACACGACTAAATTAAATAAATTATGGGAAAGTATCGGACCCTTATTTTTAATAAAGTTTTTGTATTCATAGCTAATATACTTTGAAAAACCAGAATTCGCGCTTTGTTTTTTTTCATCATGTATCTCTTTTAATTCCTTACTCCCATATTCCAGGAAACGTAAATCCCAGGTCACGAGGTTTCGATAGTAATCAATCCACTCATTATAATCACCCGGCTGAGAAATTGCATTAAACTGGCTTGCATATTCTTCTGCCATCTTTTCTTCAATCAATTGTCTTCTCTTAAGGATTCTGTGGAGTACAGAAAGGATTTGATTAAAACTGAATGGCTTGGTGATGTAATCATCAACCCAACCACTGTAAGCCTGTTTCATCAGTGTCTCTTCTTCACTCTTGGTTACCATCACAACAAGTTGCTGGGGATTATCAAGTTTTATTCTCTTCAAAACTTCAAGCCCATCAACACCCGGCATAATCTCATCAAGAAAGATCAAGTCAAACACCTCGTGGCTGGCAATTCTTACCCCATCTTCGCCACTCGTTGCTGTTTTTACTTCATAACCTTCCTGATTTAAAAGATAAATAAATGGTTTCAAAAGTTCAATCTCATCATCAATCCATAAAATTTTCATTTCAACTCCTTGGTATATAAATTTGAAATGTTGTACCGCCAGGACCGGTCTTTTTTAGTATCAATCTACCATTGTGATAGCCCTCAATTATTCTTTTTGTCAATACTAATCCCAGACCCCACCCATATTTTTTTGTAGTATATCCAGGTTTGAATATATCTTTTGCTTGTTTTATTCCGCCACCTGTATCAGCTATCTCAATCATTGCTCCCTCATCAGCGGTCTGGGTTTTAATTGATACAATTCCTGGTTTTGAACCTATTGCATCAAGCCCGTTCTTTAATATATTTTCAACTGCCCAATCAAGCAAAATATCATCAAATCTTATCATAGGTAATGGTTGATAATTTTCTATGAATTGAATTTGATTATGGGCACGTCGTTTTACATAATGTACTGCCTTTTGTATGATCGGCATAGGGTCTTTTTCTACAAGGCGCGGTGGCATACCAATTCTGGAAAATTTTTCTAATACCTCTTTCATTCTCTGGGCATCTTCAGCAATGCCTTCGTAGATCTCCCTGGACACATTCTTTTTTAAGGTTTCAAGCCAGCCCGAAAGCGAAGAAAGAGGCGTTGCCAGTTGATGTGCGGTCTCTTTGGCAAGGGAATACCAAATTTTTTCTTCTTCACTTTTTCTATAAATAAGATACCCCCAGAAACCTAAGAACAAAAATGCAAGTAAAAAAGCGGTCATCAGAAATGGCAGAATTCTCAGCGACCTTGTAAATGGTGATAGCCCATAATGGACATAACCTAAAAATGTAGAATCAGAACCACTTTTTATTACTATAGGTATTGGCTTATGCTCACGATCAAGATGCCTTACCACCCTTACCAGATTCGTATCTGAAACATTCTTTGCTGAATATGGTCTTCCCTGTGCATCGGTGAGAACCACAGGAAAATCAATTTTCTCAATCACCTCATGGAATAACAACGCAAGCAATTCTTCCTCGCTTGCCCCAGGACCCGACGCATAACTGGCAAAGATTCTTGATGTAGTCTCGGTTTCTTTCCGTATCCGCTGAATTAGAAAGTTGGAGTAAATATAGGTTCCAATGCCAATCAGACCAATACCTATTAAGAAATATATGACCAGGGTCCGTGATGTAAATCCGCTGGTCTCAGGCAGAACTCCTTTTTCTTCTCTACGATGTAATCGCCTCATATTTTATTCTTTTCTCAAGATATAATTTCTTATCCGCATTATCAATCAAGGTTCCAAAGTCTTTACCATCCTCAGGATATGTAGCAATACCACAAGAAAAATTGACAAACGCTTCATCTTTTTTCAATCTGTTTATCACTGCCCTTGCCCTTTCGATACGATATTTCATTGCACGGACACCCGCATTGGGTAAGATTATTATAAATTCATCGCCGCCATACCGGGTGACATAACCATCTTTTATAATTTCTTTGAATATCTGCGAAATTCTTTTTAATAACTGGTCACCCGCGATGTGCCCGTATTGGTCATTATATTCTTTAAATCGGTCAAGATCGATCATTGCAATCGCAAATTTTTTATGCAATTCTCCAATCAATTCGTTCAATTTTTCTCTTAAGAATCTATAATTGTAAATACCAGTAAGTTCGTCTGTATATGAAATAATTAGATTCCTTTCAAAGAGTTTATTATTGTCCATTGCCAGACCAAGAAAATCACCAAATGCCTCTAACAATCTAATCTTATCACGGTCGGGCACACGGTTATCTACTGGTTCAGCAAGTGATAAAATTCCTAATATCTCTCCATTCCGTGAATAGATCGGACTAATCAAAATATCACCAGGTGACCATAAATTGTGTGCCCTTTTCGGCACCGATGGAATTCTATAAACCTGATAGCTCCTTATTTCTTTCGAAACTTCTTCACTGGGAATGTAATATGAATTAGAAATCCTAAATCGGTCCTCCATCAGAGTTTTTATGAGATTAAACGGTGGATGGATTGTTTTTGCTTCACGAAATTTTTTCAATGAAATGCCGAGACAATGAAAACGTTCAAATGCATCTATTTCAGGGTTGTAAACTGAACACATAATCTTCTTAAAACCAAGGATCTTCTGGGCACGGCGTAAAACCTCAGTAAAGAAATGTTTTAATTCATAAGGAGACAACAAAAGCTTTGCTATCTCCTGTAAACCCCTGCTTTCCAGAAGTGCCTTATTCAATGCCTGAAATAATTCAATCCTTTCCAAAGCAATTGCCGCCTGATTTCCGAGGAATTTCAAACGCATTATTGCATTTGTCTGATTTATAATTTTATCAAAGTCATCCAATAAAAAACATCCCCTGCCCCTATTTTTGATGGTAAAAGGAACAAGGAGCACTACCCCAGGATTCAAACCATTAAGAAAAAATTTCAAAAATTTATTTTGCGACTTTTCCAATTTCAAAACCTGTCTGCTTTGTGAAATCTGACGATATACTTTATCAGGAAGAAATTTTAAAGAAATTTTTTTATTCCTTCCCACGAGCTGGTCATCAATCAGATAATATAAAAATACCTTTTCAGTATCAAGAAGTTTCTGAGAAGCACTTTCCACAAACCATATAACCTTGTTCAATTCAAGCGTTGTAATCACATTCAAATTTAATTCATTGATTGCCTGAAACTCAGAAATCCTTTCCCTGGCAACATTGCTGACTGAAATAATCTGACTTATGAGTCTAAAAATACTTTTCAATTTTTCTATAATATTAGCATCTAACATTTCGTCAGGTTCAAATACCAGATAGAGTCTATATTTTAATCCACTAACTTCAAACTCTTCAAAAAAATAATTCGCTCGCAAATGTTTAATCTGGTTCAATGTAACCTTATGTTGATACAGCACATTATCATTCTGCATAAGTAAACAACCCTGACTCGCAACATTTGTTCCCAGAAGTCGAGCAAACTCCTTTATATCAATTTCTGGTATTTTAATACTGCTCAGCAACGAAAGAAAATTATCTATTCGCTTGTCGATTGTCATCATATTATGATAATCTCTTTTTTGAAAATCTTTGCAATTTCACATAATTCATCATCCGGTCCACAATAGGCATCGCATAAATATAGTTTCTTCAATCCTTTTTCTACAACATCATTTTTTGTATGACGCACAATCCCACCCGGCCATTTTAATTTTTCTAATTCCTCAGAATTCTGCTCAGAATCATTGAAAAATAATCTCGGCGGTTCGGAAGGCAATTCTTTTAAGATAACCTTGAGTTCAAGTTTATTAAATTTGAACAACGAAAGAGGGTCAATTACGGAAAGCTGAAAAAAACTTGTCAATGTTTCAATTCCACCTTTAATCAAAATATTATAGAATGGAAAATTCCTCTTATCATAAAAGCAAACCCTTTTTTCCGCATTTACAAGATTGGGCAAGTTAAGATTTGCCCTGGGGTTGAGTTCAATAAGCCAATTAAAAGTGATTTTTTTTAATGCGTTTTTGAGTTGCTCAAATTCTCGTGTCAAAACCCTTGGGAATTCTTTATAGTAGACAATCTGGAAATAATTTGCCCGGAACAACATGATATACGGTGAGAAAACTTCAGGAACAAAGAGCGTAACGCTGCCCAGTTTTCTAATTCCTGCAATGAACGTGAGCATTTTCAAAAAATCCTTTATATTCTCTGCTGGAGCAATAAAAAAACTCTCTCTCCTACCGATACCAATTGGTTTGAAAGGTCTATAAAATTTGCGTTTTTGAGTTTTTAGATAAAGTTTGCGAAATATTTCCATAAACAGTTTTTTAAACTTTATTGAGCGCGTCTCTTTGCTGCCTTCACATATTCTGGTGGTGCATTATTTATTATCACATCCTTCGTAATCACACATTTTTCAATCCCCGAAAAATTAGGAAGATTGAACATAATATCAAGCATATGGTTCTCAACAATAGACCTTAATGCTCGGGCACCGGTGTTGTATTTCATAGCTTGAACAACAATCTCTTCGATTGCCTCATCTGTAAATTCAAGTTTTACACCCTCCATTTCAAAATATTTCGCATATTGTTTTAATAGTGCATTCTTTGGTTTTGTAAGTATCTCAATCATCACATTCTTTGATAATTTATGGAATGGAGCAATTACCGGAACCCTGCCCACGAATTCCGGAATCATTCCATATTTTATTAAATCTTCAGGTTCAACCCTGGCGATGATTTCATCATAAATCAGGTCTTTTATCTCGGTATCGGTGAGAAATCCTATCTTGGTCTTTTTCAGTCTGCGCATTATAATATCCTCAATACCTGCAAATGTGCCACCAAGAATAAATAAAATCTTTTTTGTATTGATTGGAATATAATCCTGCTCTGGGTGTTTTCTCCCACCATGGGGTGGACAATGGGCAATGGTTCCTTCCAGTATTTTCAGTAATGCCTGCTGAACACCCTCACCGGAAACATCTCTGGTTATAGAAGGAGAATCGCTCTTCCGTGCAATCTTATCAACTTCATCAAGATATACAATGCCTATTTCGGCAGCCTTGATATCGTAATTGGCTGCCTGGATAAGCCTGAGCAATATGTTTTCCACATCTTCTCCGACATACCCTGCCTCGGTAAGTGGTGTGGCATCAGAAATGGAAAAAGGCACATGGAGTAACCGGGAAAGGGTTTCTGCAAGAAGTGTTTTACCTGTACCAGTCGGTCCTATGAGAAGAATATTGCTCTTCTGCAGTTCGATATCATCATCAGTTATCATTGTGCGTTTATAATGATTATACACAGCAACCGATATGACTTTCTTGGCTCGTTCCTGTCCAATTATATACTGGTCTAGAAAAGATTTTATGTCCTGTGGTTTGGGTAGAACAAAATTTGGTTGATGTAACGATTTTTTCTCATCCTCAAGTAATTCATTACACAATTTCACACATTCGTCACAGATATAAGCATGATTACCACGAAAGAGTCTTTTTACCGCGGTCCTGGGCCTTTGACAGAACGAACAGAAAATTTTTGTCATCATCCTTTCCTCGTCTCAATCACCTCATCAATAATACCATATTCTTTTGCCTCAGCAGCAGACATAAAATAGTTGCGATCGGTATCTTTAGCAATCTTATCTTCTGCTTGCCCGGTATGTTTTGCCAGAAGTTTATTTAAAAGTTCGCGAATCTTCAATACCTCACGGGCGTGAATTTCGATATCAGTAGCCTGTCCCTGGAATGCACCTTCAGGCTGGTGGATCATAATCCGTGAATGCGGTAATCCATACCTTTTGCCTTTTGCACCCCCGGCGAGTAATAATGCCGCCATACTTGCTGCCATACCGATACAAATCGTTGATACTGGGGGTTTAATATATTGCATTGTATCATATATTGCTAACCCGGATGATACAATTCCTCCGGGTGAGTTGATATAAAGATAAATTTCTTTTGCTGCATCCTCAGCCTCAAGGAATAAAAGCTGGGCGATGACAAGGTTGGCTACAGTATCATCAATCGGCGTTCCAATAAAAACAATCCTTTCCTTCAATAAACGAGAATAAATATCATACGCCCTCTCTCCCCGACCGGTCTGTTCAATGACGAATGGAACGGTTAGCATTTTTTGCCTCCTCTGGTGACAAAATTCTGCCTTTCTGGACAATATTTGAATTTTTTAATAAAAATTGAACGACCATATCACGAATTAGTGCCCTTCTAAAGTATTCTTTGACTTCCTCATTGATTTCATCAATGCTAAATCCATTTCTCTGAATAAGATTAATCATATCCTCTTCATTCGCCTGGATATCTTCTTTCTGGGCAATCCTGTCCAGAATCATATTATACCTCGCCCTTTTTTCCGCAACCGGCATAAATCTTTCACGATTGCTATCGTTATCAGTGAGGTTTGAACTCCTGAGAATGATCTGGTATTCCTTTTCAATCAATGATTTGGGCACAGGGAAATGGAACCGTTCAAGGAGTATCTGGGCTAAATTTTCCTTTAATTCTTCATTCAGCCTTTCTTCTTCCTGTTTCTGGAGCATATCTTTCAAACCCTTTTCCATCTCCTCAAGGCTATTGTAATTCAACATCTTTGCAAAGTCTTCATCTATCCGGGCTAAAATTTTTTCTTCTACTTTCTTAATCTTTATCCGATAAACCTGCTTATTGATCTGGACATCTTTCTTTTCACCCTTGCTTACTCCCACAAGCGCCCGATTTAATTCATCATGGAAACTTCTATCGCCGAGTTTTATGACAACATCGGATTGTTTATCAATAATATTGTTATCTTCAATTATCTCTAAATCAAGGGTTATGAAGTCATCAACTGCCGCGGGTTTTGAAGTCTCAACAACATGTGCATAATTCTCTTTAAGGCGATTCAATGTCTGTTCATATAAATAGTCCAATGGCAAAGGTTCTTCCCTGAACAACTCCAACCCTTTATAACCATTTACATCAAATTCTGGTTGAACCTCAAACCTGAGATTAAATTTTATTTCACCGGTATCATTGAAACTCACTAATTCCGGATTGGATACAGGCTTCCAGTTTTTTTCCATTAATACTTTTTTATAGAATTCAAGAATCAGGTCATTTATAGCCTCGGCCTTAAGTGTGTCATAATACCTGATTCTGATTAGACCCTTTGGAGCCCTGCCCCTGCGATACCCTTTTATTGAAATTCTGTCTCTCAATTTCTCAATAGAATTATCTATAAAAGGTTCAAGTTCCTGGGTACCGAGTTTGAATTCAATCTCTTTTTCGGTCTCGGTCTCATTTATTATCTGATATTCCAAAAAACCCCCTTTATTTATCGCAAAATATCCACAGATGCGAGGAGGGGGAGTTGAACCCCCAACCTTTGCAGGACTGGATCCTAAATCCAGCGCGTATGCCAGTTCCGCCATCCTCGCAAAAACTAAAAGAAACGTTCATTAGTTAATTATATCCTAAAAAAATATGATGTCAATATCGCGGGCAAATACTATTATCTTCGCTATAAACCATACTCTCTAACAATCATAAGGAAATTGAGAAAACCGAATTTTTAATAGTTAGTATCAAAAATTAATAATAAAATTTTATCGTAACCTATAACGATTAACGGCTTACTTTTTCAAATCACCTTATTGTAAACCCCACAATCAAATTATGGGTCTGGTAATGGGGCACAAAATTATAGTCATAATGAAAGAAGAAAATTCCCAGTTTAAATGTTGCCCCGAGTATCGCTCGATAACTGTTCTGGGCTGTGAGTTCAACATCCACATCTTTCTTCATTTTTATTCTATTTCCAGAATTTAATGTATCAGGGATCTCAAATTCAAATTCATAAGTAAAATGCACTCTTGTACCTTCAAACCCGAACCCTACCATAGGTTCAAAAACAATTAAATTTTTGGAAACAACCATCTGAAGATTCCAGGTATGGCTTGCAACAATTTTATAGCCTGTAGAATCCATTATTCCAAAATCCTGAGTAGCACCGGCAATAGCAATATCAAAAGGCAGTGGCACATTCTTCATAAATGGCAAACTATTTAGATTCTGCTTCAATCCGATTCCGAGAAAGTTTACCCTTGAACCTTTAAAAGTAAATGGTATATACCTTATGCAAATTTCTGAACCAAAAATAAGACCAACATTTAGTTGAGGTATTGCGAGTGGAACAACCGAAAGATTAAAACCACCAGGTATATAGGGTGGGATACCCACTGCACTACCCGTAACGGGTACATTTGTTCTTTCTTTGTGACCGAATATTGTGTTTACACTATCAAGAACCAGTGAATCATAAACAAGTGTATTATTCGCAAGTGAGCAGGTCAGAACCTTCGCATCAAAATACCTGTCCATCTCCGGAATCTGAATCAATATCCCCCTTACGCCGATGTCAAATCCCAGGAATTTATGGCTACGCGCGCTATGGAAAAGACCGGTAGAAATTCCAGTTCCAAATGATGTAATTAACGGTTGCGTGTATCCCTCAAGCAAGTCTACGCTTACTTTTTTTATTCTCTCTGCCAGTGCCTCATAATTCTGCTGTCCACAGAGAAAAGAAAAAAAATAAAAAAATGGATAGAAATTTTGTTATCTTCATAGAATGATTATAATTATAATTGAGGTGTTGTCAATAGCAACGGGAAGACAAACTTGAACCCCATTCCTTATTTTTATAAACTTTTTGTTTTTAAAAAATCCATAATTTCTACTATTTAATTATCAGCTAAATAACTACTTAAAAATTTGATAATGTAAACAGGAAAAGCGGTTCAGAATAACTACCACATATTAATTTTCAATTTTACCAATTGTGGATAACTCTAATGCGAATTGAACAATTACCTAATTTAAAATTTCTCTCTTTGTAATCAATTTTAAAGAAACGGGGCCGACGAGATTTGAACTCGCGACCTCCTGCGTGACAGGCAGGCGTTCTAACCAAGCTGAACTACGACCCCGTTTATGGCATTTGACAAGCGGGCTAATTATATAATATTTTTTACTTATGTCAAGACTTAATAAACAAATGAACTGCCACCGATGAATTCTCTGAGGATTGAATTTGAAGGGACATCACGGTCATTTAAATCATAAAAAAATGCAAAATAATCAAGAAGTCTTTTTGCCTCAGGATAAAAGGGGTCTTCTCTATGTAACTTTTTAAGGAGTGGGACACAATATTTTTTCAATACTGCTGATTCGTATATCAGTGCAGAATTAAACATCTCATCTGCCTCTTCCTGGAATGGGTATATGTTCTGCTCTTCGCCTATTCTCACCCTACCCCACTGTGTCAAAACACCCTGGACCGTATAACCACGATAATGTGTATCCCTGACAATCCTGCGCATCATTCTTGTATCAGTCGTTGAAATACGGTTATGGTCATCAATATTTAACTGGGTAAGGGCGCTTATATATATCTTGAATTTAATGTTTTTAGGAACGAGCGGCGTCAATTCTTCATTCAAACAGTGTATCCCTTCAACCATTACAATCCCGTTTCGTGGTAATTTTACATACTTTCCTTTTTCGCGCCTTCCTTTTATAAAATTGAATTTCGGTATTAAAACCTTTTCACCCTTTATAATAGAAAGAAGATGGCTATTTAAAATGGGTATATCTACTGCCCTTATTGTTTCAAAATCAAGCCTGCCAAATTTATCTTTTGGAGTTTTGCTGTGAGGCAAAAAATAATCATCTGTTGAAATCAAAATCGGTCTAAAACCATTCACCATTAATTGCACCGCAAGCCTTTTTGTAAATGTTGTCTTTCCCGCACTGCTTGGTCCTGCGATCAATATCACACGCCTCTTTTCAGATGTGATACGGTCCGCTATGTAAACAATCTTTTTCTCGTGTAGGGCCTCTGCAACCCTTATTATATCCGAACCCTCTCCATTTTTTACAGCAATGTTTAAATCAGCAATGTCGGTGATACCAAGAATTTGAACCCACTTAAGGTATTCACTAAAGATTCGTGCTAATTTGGGCTGTGGTATGTATGGTGGTAAGGAATCAAGATTCTGCCAGTTTGGAAATACAATAATAAAACCCGGGGGAAAATTTGTAAGATAAAACTTATCCACCATTCTTGTCCTTTCAAAAGGCGGATTAGGATAAAAATCAAAATATTTATCAATCTTAAAGACTGTTATTTTATTAATATTTATATGTTTCAAAAGTTTTACCTTATCTTTTTGCCCCTGTCTTTTAAATAGTCTTATCGCCTCACCTCTTGGCAATAAAAACCTTTGGATTGGTAAATCTGCCCTGATTATTTCGCGCATCTTCAAATCGATTGCAATCAAATCCTTATCAATTAAATTCTTATTAAGCAAACAATAAAAACCATGGCTCATTGAGTGTTCAATCCGCAGATTGGAATCAGGAAATAACTTTTTTGTTGCCACAAACAGGATAAAAGAAAGGGTTGATTGATAACGCCGCCACTGGTTCAAACAATTTATTTCATCAATGCATTTCCTTTGATTATCCATCTTCATACCCTTGGTCCAAAGATAGCAGTTCCAATACGGACCATATTTGAACCTTCTTCTATTGCTACCTCAAAATCAGAAGTCATCCCCATTGACAAAATCGGAAAATCCTGGTCAAACGCCTGTGCTAATTCATCGCGCAGGTCATGCAATAATCTAAAAGAATTCCTTGATGCCTCAGGGTCGGTTATTGCCCAACCTGGTCCAATCGTCATCAAGCCTTTTATCCGGATTTTTTTAAAATTTTTTATAGATTCATAAAATTCAAATAACTGTTCGGGTTTGATTCCAAATTTTGTCTGCTCTCCCGAGGTATTAACCTCAATCAAACAATCAACCGTTCCCCCTGCCCTTTTTTCAATCTCTTTAGCAAGGTTCAACGAATCAAGACTGTGGATAAGGCTAAATATCTTCAAGGCATCCTTGACTTTATTTGTCTGGAGATGTCCAACCATATGCCACTGTACTTTATTGCCAATTATTGCAAATTTTTCCTTTGCCTCCTGCACCCTATTCTCACCAATGATCTCAATACCACAATCAATCGCCTGCAGGATAATATCCGTGGGCACGGTTTTAGACACAGCAACGATTGTTATCTCTTCAGGATTTCTTCCAACCTTTTCTGCTGACTGTTTTATCCTATCTTTAATCCGGGCGATGTTCTCTTTGATGTCCATATTCAATTATACAAAAACAAATAAAAATGTCAATGTCGCTGGATTCTGAGTCTTCCTCATTTTTGAACTCTACAGGAAACAGACAAAAATACCCCATTTCCACTTACGAAATGGATGCCTACCGCCGTTTCTCACTGAACTATCTCCCCTGAACAATGTCATGCTGAACTTGTTTCAGCATCTCAATATGTTGAGTAGGTTGTTAAACACCTTTTTAGATTCCGAAACAAGTTCGGAATGACAGTAAGTGGTAGTTCGGATTGACAGTAAGGGATGGTTCGGAATGACAGTGAATGATGGTTCGGAACGACAATAAGGGATAGTTCGGGGTGACAATAAGTGATACAGTAAGCGATGGTTCGGAATGGAATGATAAGAGGAATGATTGGGAATGACAAAGAATATAGTATTGGAATGATAAAAGGGAACCGCATTTCCACTTACGAAGTGTTATAGGTCTTAACAAGTGAAAAGTGGAGATGACTCAGCGCTGGGTTAAGATTATTTTTGATTTAAATCGTAGGCTTGACCAATTCTTATTTTTGGGTATAATGGGCTATGCTATTGATATTTCTATTCCTGCAACTAAATGATGGTTATTTAACCGTCAGAGCGGACAAAGATGGTCTGCCGATTTATGTGGATGATGATTTTATAGGCAATACCCCAATTATTAAATATCCACTCAAGCCCGATGAATATGATGTTGGATTTTTTCCCCAAGATTCTATTGAGACTGCATCATACCAGTTTAAAAATGGTAATATTGGTGCACTTTGGCGAATCGCAAAATATGGCGAAGGAGTTGTAAAAGTCACAATAAAACCTAATCAGGAAACAATAGTAGACCTTAATTATCAAGCAGTGAAATCAGCAGCCGGTAAAGCAAAGGCAAAGGTTTTTGGTTGTCTTGGGGGCGTATTTATTTTAGGTGTGCTTGCTACACTTGCGGTTCAGTCAGTATTCTGAAAAAAATTCTATTTTCCGTTCTTGCTAACTTGCAGAAAGGGAACAAGCACAGATAAAGAGAATGGGGTAGCGATTTGAGAAACGCAAAACTTGGTATGCCATCTGTGGCGCTCTTTGTGTTAATTGGACAGGATTTCGGTGGTCTTCAGGTTAGTCAAGTTTGACAAAAATATCTAAAAGGTTCCCTTCTTTATTAAATATTCTATACTCTTTATTTTGGATTACCTCACATCTCCCATTGTTATCTACTTTCAGCTCAACCCAACCTCGCTTGCACGAGAAACAAGTGGGGAAAAGATATTCCCAGGTTTTGTTTGTCTTTAAATCAAGAAAATAGATATAATCCCAGAGTTTATTCATATAGGGTTTTTTGGCATGAAAGAGCATATACCTACGATTTGCCGATAATTCATAATTAATAACAATATCCCACTGTCTCAAATCAATAGTTTTCTTCACCCCGTTCATATGTATCATCTCCATTATAGGGAATCCATTCAACCTATCCGTATAGAAAACTATTACCATATCTTCAAAAATACTTGCAAGCTCAAAAGAAATTTTGCGTTCACCGGCTTTAATCCGCGACCAGATTTTGTTTTTGTGCGCATTGTATAATGTAAGTTTTGAAAAGATACTGTCATTTGTGCCAAAAAGTTCTTCTTCGTAAAAAAGCAAATACTTGTTGTTGGGCGACACCTTTGCTTTGTTTATTCTGGTATACCCGCCAATTTCATCCACACTATCTTTTAAAATCCACTGGGTAATTAACTTTTCATCTCTAAAGAACTTGATAGTATCACCAGACTGGAAAACCAATGAATTTGTAAATCCCAATCCGCCAAAAGGTGTGGACAAAATCAAAAATCCAAAACAAATTCCAATGAATGAATAATCTCTGATTCTGAAACTCATCGTTAACTGTTCCTGCCTCTCATAATTTCAATTACCTTTAATCCTATTACCGTGTTATTATAAAAATTTCATAGGACTAAAATTACTAATCCTCGCTATTTTTTGTCAAATATTACTGATATTATGGTGCGGTCAGCGTAAATTTTGCATCCAAATATGCACCATCAGTATCTTTCGCACGCACTGATACTGAAAACTTGTCAACATCGCCTGCATTTCCAAAAATCACTCCGGTATTCCTGTCTATCTTCACCCCTTTTGGTCCATCAAGCAATTCAAATGTTAATTTATCACCATCAGGGTCAATAATAGGAACCTGATAATACAAACTTTCTGGACTCGCCTTTATTGATTCACTCTGGCTGCTTAATATCGGAGATGAGTTAGCAATATGCAATTCAAATGTAAAGGGTTCGGACCGTAATTCACCATCAAAGGCATAGGCTGCACCAGTGATGACATCCTTCTTGGTGAGATTATATTTTTTTAAATCAAGGATATTTGATGAATCTGGAATTACTTCGTCTTTTACTAACCAATGGACGACCAATTTTATAGAATCCTTATCCGGGTCCTCAACCATTGCTGATATCTCAACTCTGGGTGTTGTTACAAAAAGAGATTCTGGCGAAACTTTTAGTGAAATTATTCTCGGCGGCATTCCACCAATGGTTATTACACCAGTTTTAACAGGTCTTCCCCATTTTTTTCCATCAAAGGGTGTAACCTCAGCAAAAATTTTATCGCCCTTTTTTGCTTCTTCATATTTTAAAGACATGCCTTCGCCAATCTCTTTGTCGTTCACAAACCATTTGACTCTGTAGGTTAATGGGTCTCCATCAATGTCTGAGGCTAAAATTCTTACACTTATCTCAGATTCTATGGTTGGGTTTAACGGAAGCAGTGATAATTCGTGTATTTCCGGTGAGCTGTTTTCTTTTATACCTTCTTCTTTTTTCCCACCACAGCTCATAATAACAACTACAAACGAACACAATGCAACAAGTAGAACTCTTTTTATGCTATTTGTTTTCATTCGCACCTCAATCAGGTGTTATTGTAATTAGAATTCAAGTGAAGTCAAGGGGGCAGGATTACCTGCCCCCTTTTAGCATTACCTATCAACCAGTCTACCGTCTTTTATATCACAGAAGTTATGAATTTTGACATAGACATAATGCGCGTATTCAGGTCTAACCCCGTTTTCTGTTAAAGCCTTCTGGAATGGAATCTCATCTTTAATCACAAGCGATGCTTTAAATGGAAAAGTAATCGTCCGGGAATCAAGTGCAGTATTATTTTCGGTAGTGAATTTACCAGCAGAAAGACCAGGCACATAGATTTTCAGTCCATCAACAAGCAGAAGTGTATCAGCAGAAACACCGCAAACTACACCCAGCCAAATTTCTTCTGCAATAAGTGGTAGGCATAAAATCATCCCAATTAAAAGTATTTTCTTCATCTTAACCTCCTTATCTTCCTTTCCATAGAATTACGCCACTTCTCGGTAATCCAGGAATTCCAGTTTCTGGTGATACAATACCTCCACCCACCTGAATAAATACTTTGGTTTGGTCAGCACCCACATAAAGTGAAGGTTCTGAAGGCATTCCTGGTCCGAGCGAAATATACACCCTATTTGTATCCCCTTGCTCACCTAAGAACGGTATTGTATATGCAGTTCCGGTCTTATAATATAATGCATAGAGATTTCCAGTACCACCATAGGAACAAATCGCAGCGCTTGGTCTAAACGAAGTGAAGAGAACAGCACCGCCTATTACAAGCGTAGGGTTTAAAACCCTCTCTCCGGGGCGGTTCAAGAACCGATACCAACCACCTTTTTTCTCTACCAATGATAAAAGTGAATCAAAAGTAAACTTGCTAGTTCCCATATGCACCGTATCATTAATGTCCACCCAGACATTGGTAGCATTGAATAGCTGGAGTGGGTCCAAGGTATGCGTCGTATCATCGCGGAAACCTATATATAGATTTGAAGTAGTGGTATCCGCAATATCAAATTCACTGAATAATCTCCCACTACCAAAATATACCCAGAGTCGGTTATATTCATCAGTAGCAACACTGCCTTCACCCACAATCGGCCTATTTAATCCCATGTTCATCACGGTTACGGTATCCCATAGATTAGGATCAGGGCTATTTTTTGTATCAATTCTATGAATCCTACCGTAGTAGTTTGGTGAAGTTCCGAAACAAGTTCCAAAATAGATTCGGTCAACAGTATAATCTAAACCCCAATCACAGGCAAAGATATTTGTAATAAAGGCATTGGGGTCAGGATAAGTTATCTTTCTTAATAAGACCCCGCTCTTCAGATCCAGGACGAAAATTCGGGTACTTTGTCCTGATTCGCCACCACAACTTGAAGGGCCAGAACCAATAACTAAATACCATTTTTCTTTCACTTTAACTACTGTTGAATAACATACGGTCAATTTAAGGTCCGGAACTCTAAATTCCCACATTGGTTGAGGATTGAACGGGTCAGTAATATCAATCATAAAATAGGCAGACATACAGGTATCATTGGCAATCGTAATCGGAATACCACCGAGTCTCATGCCCCCAATTAACACCGTACCCCAACCACCAGGATATTTTGCATCAGTAGAGTCAAAGATCTTGGCATCAGTGACATAACATCTCAAATCAACAAAGTTTATGTGGCAGAAATAGTACTTCTTGTCCTGTAACCACCTCAAGTACGGTAATAAATTATAAGGAATATATGCCCATAGTTCCTGACCGATTTCCAATCCTGAACCAGGAAGAAGTCTCATTGGTGTTAAAGGATTAGCCAACCTCTCTGGATAACCGGCATTAAATGCATGTAGCATTCCATCATTTGCACCAACATAAACCACCTGGTGTCGGTTCCGATATTGCTCATAGTATCGTGCATAAGACATATCACTGTAGATAAAGTCGTATCTCTCCATTGGTGGACCCACAAGGATTGGACCTGAATTGACTATATCGCTCAGCTTCCAGGTATTGCCTTGAACTGTTCTTGACCTTAATTTTGATGTATCAATATCACTGCCGCGCACATACTTAATAACCGTATCTGCTGATGCAACAGTATTGACCTTGAGATATGGTCTTAAGATTGTAGCATTAGCAGGAGTGAAATTGATTATTTCGCCATTATCTACTACTTTGTTTTTATTAAAGTCAACAAATGCCTTTATATTTCTTACATCTGGAGACCGATTAAAGAGCCACTTGCCACCATCCCAGACAGGGATCATATCTTCTACAGGAATAGCGCCAATTGAATCAGCGCTTGTCACCTGACCATCACCGTCACTATCATAGTATCTTGTAACACTAACTCCGGTAGGTGTTGAGCGCATTCTGATAACATAATCATTAATCATATGGAGTACCCGGTCCTGCTGATTATCTTCGCGCAGATTTCCCTTAGGGTCAAGCCATAAGGTATGGCAGGTGCCGATCCAGTCAACATTTTCCCCGGTTGGGAATATCCTTGTCTGATAAAATTGGGATTGGGTGACAAGTCCGCCATATTGGGTCCCTGTAGAAACAACCGCAACCGGAGATGCCGAAGAAACCCTGCTCATCATTGCCTTAATCGCCTCCATAATTGCATTCTCCAATTCATATCCATCTTCAGCATAAAAATATGTATCAGGTTGTCCATCGTTATCTGCATCCCATTCTGATTGGAGGTCAGGTCGTTTGTTCCCATTTTTGTCAATAAAACCACCGAATTTGGAGGCAAGGCGGAGCACATCATTGCTTTCAAAAGCCGCTATTCCAAAAAACCCTATGTTTTGGAAATCTGGAAGGTCGCGGTCTTTCCATACATTGTATAAAGGATGTCCCATGGGTAAAGCTGTGTCTGGTCTTAAGTCATTAATATTAGCGTAATAAGCCAAGTGAATCAGATAATTACTGCCTAATTGGGGATAAGTTCCTGGGCCTGGAGGAACACCTGAGCCCGGATAGGCAGCATAACTCCTCAGGTTAGTAGCATTCGGCAGTGTATCAGCCACTGAATATCCCGGGATATGCAAATCCCTGGTTGGCTCACCATCGGTAATATAAAGCACAAATGACTTACGACAGGGTGTCATCTTATTACGGCCCGCTGGACCAGGCACGGTCTTATCATAGTAAGGGTCTTTTTCACTTATCGGATTTTTTGTATAATTTGCATTGGAATAAGATGGCGGAGCCTGGGAAAAGTATCTTATCATCTCATAATAGGTTTCACCAAGTGGTGTCCAGGTATTAAATACCACATTTCTGATTTGCTGATACATATCTACATAACTCACATCACCTACATATGCCCCACCTTCAATACGACCGCCATTATAGGCAAAGCTACCCGAACCTTCACTATATCCTTGCCAGGTTCCATTCTCTCCATAATTGAAACAGGCAAGCCCGAATCTGGGCACATTAGGGTCCCATTTGCCATCGTCGTCTTTATCAGCAATCTGTCTCATAATACCACCCCAGGCTCTTCTTGGGATATCAACTTCTACTCTTTGTGAAGATAAGTTAGGTAGGGGTCCGGTTCCATATCTCGTAATGCTAACAAAAGTAGGACCTGGACTTCCTGAATGAGTTACGGAAATAGCACTATAGTTGGCGCTGGGATTATTACTTGAACGATAATAAACCGTCCAGGAAAACCTTCCTTCGCTTTCCAATCTAATCGGGTCTGAAGCCGCGCCCCAGGTAGAAGGTCCCTTGCCGCCGATGAGCACCTTCTTTGCAATATCACCCCTTGACATACATGCCCAGTTCAGAATCCTGCCTGGATATGGTCCTGTTGGTGAAGAGCGAAAACGATTAGTTGCCCATTCATAATTACTATCAGGATTAAAATAACCATAGTAGCGTTTTGCATCATCAGGCGTACCTTGGGTAATACTCGTTGTTGTATATGCCCTTTCACCCATCGAGCCAGAATTGTCTAAAATTATCAGAATATTGGGCATAGGTGTCTTCCACATAAAAGCAGGAAAGCAGCAATAAGAAGTATCAATCTGACTAAATCCAAACGAAAACATTACCATCAAGATTAATAAAAGACCCATGCCAGAGATTTTTGTGTTAATAACCATTTTATCCTCCTTTCATTGGCACGATAAATCGTGCGCATAGTATTAATCAGGTTGTGATGAAAAGCGTTGAATAATTTCAAGTCCAACGCGCTCACCACCCCTTGCGATTACTGTCGCAGTAACATAATAGGTCCTATAACTTCCAGATGCAGGTGTTGCCCCTGGACCAGCAATTGCCCGGGCAAATTTGATTGCGGTCCCGGACATAGTAATTGCTGTTGCTGATGTTCGCTCTGCAGTTACAATAACATTATAGTTTCCAATCTTAATCTCACTGCTGTCCTTAGGTGGCGCATCAAGAAAGGTATTTAAGCTTTCTGCCTTTGCCTTTCCTAATTCAAGACCAGCAACCGCAGCCTCATATGCACCTTCATACCTTGCCTGTCCACTCGTCACATTCAGTCCCCGAACAACCAGATAGATTACTAATGAACCCACAATCAAAACCACAATCATCGTGCCGAGGGCAACAACTAAGGCAATGCCTTTTTGATAACCTCCCAACATCTTAATCCTTGATTTTCTATTCTTTTCCATAACTCCTCCTTAAATTTTTGAAAAGGCACTTACGAATAGAATTTTTTCAATAAATTCTTGACCTCTACCCTTCTTCATAAGCCCTCTCCTGGTTGTAAGTTTTGTGGATAAACAATGCTGCTCATAAACACCCGTTTTCTCTTTTGTTGTGCCGGGGTTAGAGGGTAAGTATAGGGAGGGTTTTGTTCAATTGTAACAGTATTTTCACCATACCTATATCCAGCCATCGCTTCCGATGCAATGACAACAGTAAAACGGATTGCCCATTTTCGCGTATAGCTCGGATTAAATGGTGGGTTATTCCTATCCCCCCAAGTATCAATGATTCTATCACCATCAGTATCCAAGCCATATCTAAATGCAATTGCTTCTACATTATTTAGAAGTGCTTCATTTCCTCGTTTTAGAGTATCACCCACAATTTGATATGTAATACCGGTTAGATATGTTTCGTCGGTTCGTTTAAAAATAATAGCGCCTTCTCTTGCTGAAATCACGCTACTGAACACAAGCTTTGTCGCTGGTATAGAATTACCCCATAGCGGGTCAATAAATGTAAAAGTATCTGTTCTGGGATCGTTGGTTATAACAAGATTCTGGTATATTGGTTTGCGCATTTCATTCAAGATCATAATTCTATCATTCTGCAAAAAGTTTGCAAGTGTATCAGACCATCTACGAACAACTACTATGGGTCCCTTGACCTCATCAAGTAAATAACTCCATTGGCTCCGGTTCATTTCAAAACCCAGGCCCACTGCTTTGAGCCGAACTCCTGCACCTTGGACACCTGACACTGGTATCAACTGAATTGCATCCTGGCTTTCATACGGATAACCAAGACCCGCAAGCAATAAATCCCATTTGATAAGGGTGAATGCAACCTGAGCATCGGTCTGTAAAATTGTGGTTTTTGACACCTGGGTCGTTCTTGTCTGCTGGATATTTAGTATAGAATAGATGGCACCAAAAACAATCATAAGGATGACGAGCGAGACCATCAATTCTACTAAGGTCATACCTTTCGTTCTTTTGACTATTGCCATTTGGCGCCTCCTTTTACTTAAGTTTTAATAAATTGGATTTTAACCACGGTTTACCGCCTTGACCGATTACATGGAGTCTAACCGTTTTGAATCGTGGATCCGGGATGGTGTCTATTCTATTCTCGGCTACATTCCAGATTAGTCGGAATACACCACCCTTTGTAGTAGTCAAAATTCTGTAGTCAGCGAGGCCCGCGGCAGTATCATCTAATGTAACTGAAGTTCTGTGCTTGAGATAAGTAGTATCATTAGTGGGTAGTCCTGCCAAAAATTCAAACTGGCGATTCAATACATCTCTGGCATACATTTGTCTGTTTATCACCCGGCTTGTTCGCATACCCATTACCGTCATCTGGGATACTGCAAGAATTCCTAATGTAAGGATGACTATCGCAACCAGAATTTCAACGAGGGTGAATGCGTTTGAATAATTATTTACGGATTCTGGGATTTTGGTTCTTAAGTATTTGGGAATCTTATACATCGTTCCTCCTCTTTAGTTCCAACTTCCACTCTTGTGGCGATAGACCTTTACCTTGCCCAAGGTATTTATCCCTACTGCATAATTATCCCTGCCATCAGTGATATAAATCACGCCTTTTGTTGCGCCACCTCGTGCATCTAAGATACAAACATTATTTGGAAAATCAATTCCATTATTGCCAGGTGCTGGTAGCGAACCCTCGGGTGGCCTTCCACTTACGCCCTCACCGCCAAACCAGATATTTCCGCCGGTAGAGCCACCAAGTTTGTAGGCTTTTGTTTGGCCTTCTTGGTTTGTTGATAGGTAAGTTCGTGTATCAGGGAAACTAATGCTAAATCGTTTGCCTGTTGACAAAGCTCTCTCCCTTATTTGTCTTAAATCCTGGGCAAGTTCCTGAGCTGCAGCCCTTATGCGTGCTTGACGTTGCATAGCAGCAAAATTTGGTATCACAAATGCAATAACAATACCGATAATGCCGATTACAACCATCATTTCAATCAGTGTGAAGCCTTTTTTCATAAAGCCTCCTTTTTATAAAAACCGCAGATTACCGCAAACATTGAAACGGAATCACACGGTTCAGACAACCTTGCTATTATTATGCAAGTATTATTATAGTTGTCTTTTGGCATTTTTGCCTCTACTAATCTATATAAGCAAATTTCATTCCTGATTTTGTGAAAAACCCGCTGAAATTTGATGAGTTTTATTGATAAATGGTAATCATTAGAAAAGGGGCTGCTGTTATTGGGTAAAAATTTACCCACTTACAACATAGTTAGGGTCACCCCAAAATGTTGCAATTTACTGTTTATATCATAAAAACAGAAACTAATTCTAAATTCTTTAAACCTTACCAACAATTCGCACCTTTTGCCTTAGCATCATCTGGTTGACACTTTTCTGCTTGCTAAAATGGGTTGGAATTGAAGGGCATTATTGACATAATCCTGTTTCATAAGTATAATTGCGTATGGGTGGAGATAAAGAGACTAAAGACCAACCTTTGTTTGAAGAACCAATCCCGGTGAAAGAATTGCTCCTAATGACAATATTTTCTCTTGAAGGAAAGGCATGGGCATACCTTGGTCTTACTGCACACCCAGAAACCAAGAAACCTAAAAAAGATTTGCACGAAGCAAAGATTGCGATTGATTCCATTGATGTAATCTTTAAACTCCTGGAGCCGTCCCTCACCAATGAAGAAAAAAAGGATATCCAAGTGAGATTGACCAATCTAAGATTGAATTTTGTAAAAGAATAAAAGGTGTTGCACAAATTCAAAAAAAGTATTCCTGATTTTTTTTTATTTGTTTATATTTTCGCGGTCTATGTATACTCCCTCTGTCCCACTATTTACTTGATAGATTCTGGTGAATTAGCAGGGGCAAGTTTCACACTCGGAATCGCCCATCCAACCGGCTATCCACTCTACACGCTCATTTCATATTTCTTTGCCCATATCCCAGGCGAACCCATTAAAAATCTCAATCTTTTATCGGCACTATTTTCAATTTTCGCATCCCTACTTTTGTACATTATTTTGAAGCAAATAACGAAAAATGCATTTGCCCCGGGTTTAATCACTGCCCTATTCGCATTTTCGCCAATCATTTGGCGCATTTCAATTACCAATGAAGTCTATCCCCTGACCGTATTATTCTGCGTCTTATTATTATTCTTGCTATACTCTCTAAAGGACTCAAGGATATTCTATTTCTTTATGTTCCTTTTTGGCCTCTCCTTCACAAATCATATAATAATATTCTCTTTGGCGATTCCGTTATTTTTATACATAATAATTATCTATAAACCATCCTTAAAAAAAATTCTCATAGGCTTTTTATTTACAGCGATTGGAATTTCACCCTATTTGTATTTAATCGTCAGAACCCTTGCTGGCGCAGAAATCGCCTGGGGCAACACCTATAACCTCCAGCGCCTTTTCTGGCATATTACTGGCAGACAGTATCAGGTATGGATGTTTTCGCTTTCATTAACAGAGATTTTAAATAATGCAAAACAGGGCATAATTTTTCACATAACTAATTTTTTATATGTTTTTATTATCTTTGTTTTCGCTGGTTTTTCCCATCTATTCAGCAATGATAGAAAAAAATTCTGGTTATTTTTATCAATCTTCTCTCTCAATTTTTTATACACAATAAATTATGCAATTCCGGATATTGAAAGTTATTATATTCCTGGTTTTATTGCGCTTTTGTTTTCAAGCGCCTATGGGCTTTATGCCTTAAAAAAATATATAAAATGGTTTATATCCATACCATTGATTTTGATATTTGCCCTGTTCAATTACCCTTCCTGCACTTTAAGAGATAACACCTTTGGACTTGATTATAGTCTTGCCCATATAAACCAGTTGCCAGAAAGCAGTCTTTTAATTTGTTCCTACTGGGATATATATTCACCTACTATTTATCTGCGCAAAGTAAAAAATCTTTACAAGGACCTCGTAATAATTGATAAAGAACTCCTCAGAAGAACCTGGTATTTAAAATATCTAAAAAATACCTATCCCGACTTCTATAATTCTGCCGAAAAGGAAATCAATGATTATTTATCTGAGCTTTATAAATTTGAATACAATAAACCTTATGACCCACGCATCATCCAGCAAAAATTTATAAAAATGCTGGAAAGATTTGTCGAAATCAAAGAAACAACCGGGGTATATTTCGCTCTTCCTTTTCCTGACTATGACTTAAATTCTGTAAAACCTGATTATTACCGCATTCCTTATGGTTTGAATTTTCTTATTACAAAGAATATTCAAAATGTATCTTTTGATTTCTTAAAATTGAAGATTAAACATCCAAAATTTATAAATGACCCACGCCTAAAATTCAATATTGAGGCATTGAAGAAAATGATAATAAACAATATTAATTATTTGAATCAAACAAATAGAACAAATGAAGTTGAATTAGCAAAGCAGTGGCTGAATGAATTTTTGCGAACTAAATAAACTTTTTAGTAATATATTGCGTCATATATGTAAATGAACACAGTTATTTGTATTATCGCCCTATTTTTCGTTTTGAATCAGCATTTATTTGCTCAGGGAAGAGAGAGTAAGGGTCCGGGAAGAATAACAGGAATTGTTGTAGAGGCAAATACTGAGCAACCAATTGAACTGGCAAATGTCATAATATACGACAAAACCCATAAACAGCTAACCGGCACTGCTACGAATGAAACAGGTAGATTTTTTATTGCCGGGATAACTCCCGATGAATATATTATTGAAATCACTTTTGTTGGTTTTGAAATAAAGGTCGATACCATAAGAATAAATCCTGATAATCCAATGTTAAACCTTGGGGTGATAAAACTTGAACAAAAACCGATAACGATTGAAGGTGTAAAGGTTACCGCAGAAAAACCGCCCCTTGAATTCAAAATTGATAAAAAAGTTATCAATGTAAAAGAACACTACGCAAGCCAGTCAGGCACAGCGGTTGATGTTCTTGAAAATGTTCCTTCTATATCGGTTGATGTTGAAGGAAATGTAAGCCTGCGCGGAAGCACAAACTTTAGTGTATTAATTGATAATAAGCCTTCAATCCTTGAACCAAGCGCCGCCCTTCAACAGATTCCAGCAAGCACGATTGACCGCATAGAAATAATAACAAATCCCTCAGCCCGTTATGACCCGGAAGGGCTTGCTGGGATAATAAATGTAATAACAAGAAAGAATATACAGTTGGGCATAAATGGCATTGCCAATTTAAATATTGGGCTTGAACAGAAATATTCTGGTGATTTCCTCATCAATTACCGACACAAACAATTCCGAACATTTTTTGGTGTTGATTATAATAATTTCAAATCTCCTGGGACAGAACTTGAGACCCGAGAGACAAGAACCCAGGATACTACATTTTTTTCATTGACCCGGGGTAGTGGGTCGTGGTTAAGAAAATTTTATGGAGTTAAATTGGGTGCCGAGTATACAATGACTTCAAAAACCAAGGCAGGTATAAATCTTGAATTACGGCGAAGGGGTATGAACCGTTCTTCTTTTGAAGAACTCATCAGATGGTCAATACCAGGAGATACTACAAAATTTTTGCACAATAACCTAACCGAACGTGGCGGGTTAATGTGGGGAATAAATTCGGATTATCTTGTAAATTTCAAAAAAGACCACAAATTATCAGCCCGTCTTTCTATCCATATCAACAATGGTGAAGATATATCAACTAATGAGCTCAGCACCCAAGATTCCATAATCACTAACGGATGGAAATCAATAGAAAAAGGTCCAATGAACAGGGTTCTCTTCAATCTTGACTATACACAGCCTTTAAATTTTTTGAGTAAAATAAATGGCAAATTAGAAACCGGGGCACAAACAACTATTGGTCTATCCAATGGCGGTCAGGATGTATGTGTCTATGATACAATAACCCGACGATATATTTACAAATTAGAATTCAGCCATCTTGCTGATTTCGTTCATAATATTTATGCACTTTATACAACCTATCGTGGTGAAATCAAAAATTTAGGATATCAAACAGGAATAAGGGGTGAGTATACATACAGATTTCTTGAACTGACCGGCACAACCCAAAATGTAAATATCAGACGTTTTGACATATTCCCAACCCTGCATCTTTCATATAAATTTCCTCCATTTGACCAGATTATATTAAGTTATACCCGGCGTGTAAACAGACCCAGAAATTTTGACCTTGAACCATTTGAAACTCGCCGCGACCCATATTCAATTTACAAAGGAAATCCATCGCTTTTACCGGAGTTCGTTAATGCCTTTGAACTTGGTTATCAAAGGCAGTGGAGTGGCATTTTGATTTCACTTGATGGATACTACCGACTAACTAACAATAAGATTGAACATATTACACAAATTTACAGTGGCGACACACTATTATCAACCATTGAAAATATAGGAAAAGATTATGCGTATGGGATAGAACCAACATTAGATGTAAAAATTTTCAAATGGTTTAATGTTAATATCTCAGCAAATATCTATGAACACCGTATTGAAGGAATAATTGATAATAGTCCAGCTTCTCAAAAAAGCCGAACCTGGAGCATACGTAATATGAATTCAATAATATTGGCAAAGGGCACACGACTACAATTGACCGGTATATATCATGGTCCTGAAATTATGGCGCAGGGCAACAGAAACGCATTTTTTATTGTCAATGGCGGAATAAGGCAGGAAATCAAACCACATTCACTAAACATCACACTCCAGGTGCGCGACATATTTGGTACGGGCAAATTTGAAAATACATCAGAAGGTACAAATTTTTATATACATCAAGAAAATAGAAGAAAATCGCCAACAATAATTCTTGGGCTCAGCTACAATTTCAATAATTATCGTGCCGAACCCACAAAATATGAAGTTGAAGAAGATTATCAAGATATGGAAAGTAATTTCTGAATTGATTTTTTAAAATATTTCCATATAATTATGTTATGCATATCCTTGTCTGTGACGATGAAGATTCACAGCGTGAGTTGCTCGCTGGATTTTTAAAAAATTTAGGCTACACAGTCACTACTGCCCGCAATGGGGCAGAGGCAATTGCACAAAATCGCACAAAAGGTTTTGACCTTGCGCTATTAGATTTAAAAATGCCTGAAATAGATGGTATTGAAACCATGAAACAGATGAAATCAATCGACCCTCAGACATATTTCATTATTCTGACTGGATTCGGAACGATTGAATCGGCGGTTCAGGCAATAAAATTGGGTGCCTATGATTATTTGAGCAAACCGATCGACCTCAATAAACTTGAAATGTTGATAAAAAGAGTTTATGAAGAACAGATTACCCAGCAGGAAATTGCGCTGTTGAAAGAACAAATCGAAGAAAGATTTAATTTTGACGAGTTTGTTGGAGAGAGTCCAAAAATGAAAGAAATACTCTCGCTCATTCCGAGAATTTCCCGTTCTGATGCATCGGTTTTGATTTTAGGTGAATCCGGCACCGGCAAAGAATTGATTGCCCGACTCATACATGAAGCAAGCCCGAGGAAAAATCGCAATTTTATACCTATATCCTGTGCGGCACTTCCCGAAACATTGATTGAAAGTGAACTCTTTGGTTATGAACGAGGGGCATTCTCGGGTGCGGAAAAGAGAAAATTTGGAAAATTTGAACTTGCGGATAAAGGAACATTATTCCTTGATGAAATCGGTGATTTACCCCTGACAGTCCAGGTAAAACTACTCCGTGTTTTGCAGGAGTTCACATTTGAGAGATTGGGCAGTAATGATCCGATTAAGGTTGATGTGAGAGTAATTTGTGCAACGAATCAGGATTTAAAACAAAAAATTTCTGACGGAAAATTTCGAGAAGACCTTTATTACCGTATAAATGTTGTTACCATAAATATCCCGCCGTTGCGTGAAAGAAAAGAAGATATAAAACCGCTTGTTGACCATTTTCTGAAAAAATTTATGAAGCAGGGACACCAACGGGTAAAAGGGATAACCAAAGAAGCATTGAATAATTTATTAAGATATGACTGGCCTGGAAATGTGCGGGAATTGGAAAATGTGATTGAAAGGGCACTCGTGCTTTGCCGGGGCGAACTGATTTGTCCTGAAGATATTCCATTGCAATTAAGAGAAACTTCAAAAATAACCGACTCTGATTTACTTGCCGAGGTTGAAAAAAATCACATTTCAAAAATACTTGAGAAAACCGGCGGAAACCTCGCCGAGGCAGCAAGGAGACTCGGTATCCACAGGAATACTTTGAGACTAAAAATAAAAGAATTCAATCTCAAAGAACCAGAAAAGTAAAGGACTTGACTTTAAATGTTTTTTAATTATACTTGAAGGCATGGATACAAAATATATATTCATCACTGGGGGTGTGGTCTCGTCGCTGGGTAAAGGCGTTGCCACTGCATCTATCGGATTGCTATTGAAATCATATGGACTTAAAGTAACGCTCCAGAAAATAGACCCGTATATAAATGTTGACCCGGGCACAATGAATCCATATCAACATGGCGAAGTATTCGTCACTGCTGATGGCGCAGAGTGTGACCTTGATTTAGGACACTATGAAAGATTTTTAGATGAACATCTAACCCGTGAAAACAATATAACAACAGGACAAATCTATTTTTCAGTCATCACCAAAGAGAGACGTGGGGAATATCTGGGAAAAACAGTTCAGGTAGTTCCCCACATAACTGACGAAATAAAAGCAAGAATTAAAAAACTTGCCACACAAAATAAAATTGATATTGTTATCACGGAGATTGGGGGCACGGTTGGCGACATAGAAAGTCAACCATTTCTTGAGGCAGCAAGGCAGATGAGGATTGATCGCGGCAGAAACAATGTATTATATATTCATCTCACATTAGTTCCTTTTATAAAAACAACCCGCGAATTCAAAACCAAACCAACTCAGCATTCTGTCCGAACTTTATTATCTATGGGGATTCAACCTGACATCCTCTTATGTAGAAGCGATTCCTGGTTGGGAGAAGACGAAAGAAAAAAAATATCTTTATTTTGCAATGTACCGCCAAATGCAGTGATTGATGCGGTTGATGTAGATTGTATATACGAAATTCCATTAATATTTCATCAACAGAAACTTGACTCTCTGATACTTGAGTACCTGGGATTGGAAAGAAAAGAATATGACCTCACTGAATGGGAGATATTTGTGGCTAAAGCAAAAAATCCACTCAAAACCGTGGAAATAGCAATATGCGGTAAATATGTTGAACTGAGAGATGCCTATAAAAGTATTATTGAAGCCCTCTACCATGCAGCAGTCGCCAATGATGCAAGATTGAAGCTCAAATGGGTAGATACCGATAGAATTGACGACGTGACACTCTCCAACACACTTGCCTATGTTGATGGAATCCTTATCCCGGGCGGTTTTGGTATGAGGGGAATTGAAGGAAAGGTAAGGGTTGTGAGATATGCAAGGGAGAATAAAAAACCATTTTTGGGAATCTGTCTGGGAATGCAGTGTATGGTCATTGAATTTGCAAGGAATGTCTGTAACCTAAAAGGTGCAAACTCAACCGAGTTTGATGACAAAACCGACTATCCGGTCATTGACCTTCTACCTGAACAGAAAAAGATAAAAGATATGGGTGGAACGATGCGGCTTGGTAATTGTCCTTGTCAGATTGAGCCCAAAACACTCGCCCACAAGATATATAAAAAAGAACTTATTGAAGAAAGACATAGACACAGATATGAAGTAAATCCTAAGTTTTTCAAGAACCTTAATGAGAAGGGACTTATTTTTTCTGGCAAATCACCCGATGGCAGACTGGTGGAAATCGTTGAGATAAAAGACCATCCATTCTTTATTGGTACCCAGTTCCATCCGGAATTTACTTCAAGGCCACTTTTGCCCAATCCTATCTTTTATCATTTTATTGCAACTTCATTAAAAAATAAGTAATAAAGTGCGGCATTTTTTGAAAACTTTAATTTTTCTGTTGTCGATTAATATATACTGGTGGAATACTGCCCGGAGAATGCGTCTTAAAAAAAGATTGGAGAAAAATATCCAATTGTATTTTAAAACCCTTGCCCAGAACCTTAGCATAATGATTCACCCGGAAAAAAAATTCACCCTTGAAGGAAGCATTGAACCGTTAAAGAATGGGGCGGTCCTTTATTCTATCCATTTTGGAATCTGGGAATTGATGCCCAAAATTTTAAAAACCTTTTTAAACAAAAAAGTTGGAATACTCGTTGAACGTTATACTGATAATAATCCACTTTTTATCGGCAAAATAATGGACAGAATCTTTTATCTGATACGTTCAAGAAATGATGCGGTCATTTTCTATCCCGACGAAGTTTTTAAGATAACAAGATTTATAAAAGAAGGTGGAATATTTTCTGCTTTGGTAGATGGCGATAAAATTTTCGCCAAGTTACCGAAGTTCGAAAAACTCGCCCTGATATGCAATATTCCACTAATCCCTTTTGCTGTATATTATGAAAAAGGAAATACTGTTATGGAAATAGGTTGTGACCTCAATAAAATTGTAACCCAGAGACCATATGACTACTGGTGGTTTTATAAATCACGGAGGAGATGATAGCATAATTAATGAAGAGAATCTTTGTCCTTCTGCTATTTATTTTTCTGGGTTGTAAAGAAGAGACAATCAAGGAAAATATAGAAAAACATCTTCCCCGTATAACACTCGAAAACTTTACACTTATTGAAACATCCGAAGGAAAGAAAAAATGGAATCTCACTGCCGTCTCAGCCTATGTTTATGAGGAAGTAATAAATGTAGATAGCGTTAAAATAAAATTTTATAATGAACAGGAGAATGAATACGCCTGGCTCAAAGGCGCCCGAGGGCAGTTGAATATCAAAAATCACAATATTATGGTGCGCGACAGTGTGCTTTTGATAACCGAAGATTCCACTGAACTTTATACTGATTCGTTATTCTGGCAAAATGAACTACAGATAATCATAACTGATGCAAGGGTAAAGATTATAAAAAAAGATAGCACAATGATTGAAGGAAATGGATTAAAGACAACCCCGGATTTACAAAAGATTGAAATCATCGGTGACATTAAAGGTGTTTCACCAATTAAATTCCCTAAGATAAAATGATATTCATCACACTGCTTTTGACCATTACACCATTCAAGGCGGACCGGGTTGAGATTGTAAATCAAAATGGTGAAAGAATAGTCTATTTAATAGGCAATGTTGAGATTGAGCAGGAAAAAACAAGAATTAAATGTCTTGAGGCACAATTAAATGAGACAAAGGATTATGTTTTTTTAAAGGATAGTGTTTTGATAAAAGACGATAATGGAGAAATAAAAGCAAATAATGCCATCTATTTTTTTGGTAAAAAATTCAGCGTGCTTAAAGGCAGTGTAAAACTAATCTCAGAAAATCAGATAATTTCTGCGGATTCCTTAGAATACGAAGGAGAAAAAAGAATTGTAAAAATGTTTAAAAATGTTATCCTGGAAGATACAAAAAATAAGGTTAGCGCCTATGGTGAAGAAGGCTGGTATGATTTAAATGCCGAGTATGGAAGTCTTAGAAAAGGACCGGGGGTCAAAATTAGTAGAGAAGATAAAACACCAATCCTCATCACCGCAAAGGAATTTTTGTTAAAAAACAAAGAGAATTTTTGCCTTGGATATGATTCGGTCATTACAGTAATTGATAGTATAACAATTTATTGTGATACATTGGCCTATGATTTCAAAAAAGAGAGAGGATTTATGACCCGACCGTTCGTTGTTGAGAAGAGCAATGAATTAAAAGGCATAAACGGAGAATTTGGTCTAAGGAATAAAAACGTTGATTACTTCAAGGTATCTTCAGGGATTGCCCGTTACTGTACAAACGATGGTGCACACAATATAATTGAAGGGGAAAACATAAATATTCTTTTTCAAGAAGGCAGGGCGTTCAAGGTTAAGGTTTCAGGAAATCCCCGGGGAAAACTTTACCTAAAGGAACAAAAAGAAAATGCTAAAGACTAAAGAACTAACAAAGTGTTTCGGGAAGAGAACTGTAGTAAATAAGATTGATATAACGATAAATCACGGCGAGATTGTTGGTCTACTTGGTCCCAATGGTGCGGGCAAAACAACGACTTTTAATATGATTGTAGGATTGATATTACCTGATTGGGGGGAAATTCTTCTTGATGAAAATATAATTACTGACCAGCCAATGTTCAAAAGGGCACGGATGGGTATCTCTTTTTTATGCCAGGAATCAAGCGTATTTAGAAAATTGAGTGTGATTGATAATCTGGTTGCGATATATGAGATACTTGGTGAAAAGACAAGTGATGCAAAACAGAAGGCAGCCAAGATGCTTGAGGAATTCAATCTAATTGGGCTGAGGAATCAAAAGGCATACACGCTTTCAGGTGGCGAAAGGAGAAGGGTTGAAATTGCCAGGGCATTGATAAGCAAACCAAAGTATTTATTGCTTGATGAACCATTCACGGGCATTGACCCGATTGCCCGTGCGGAGCTCCAGGAAATTATTCTTAGTTTAAAAAATAAAGGTATCGGTATTTTGATTTCTGATCACAATGTCAGAGAAACACTGGAAATTACAGACCGCGCCTACCTTATCTATGATTCAAAAATTCTTTTATCAGGAGATGCCCAAACTCTTATTAATGACCCCAAGGCAAGGGAATTGTATCTCGGCTGGAAATTCAAAATTTGAAATTAGCAATTAATCACTAAACCTTTCAACATCTTCAAGCAAAAACTAATGTTAATTTTTTATTTTATAGGATAACGATACTTTCCTTTTTCCCAGATGTATATCTTCCTTCTTCCCTCTTCAGCCCGATTCCTGTAGACAAATTTGATGTCATTAAGTTCATCAACCTCAATTCTGTAATTGCTTTTAAAGAAAGGGATAAAATCATTTTTCAAAAGCAGTCTAAAATGTTCTATCGCTTTTTGTGCATCATCAGATTTTTCTTTCATCCCATAAATTTCAACAACAATTATTGAATCAGCGCGGTCAAAAAAACTATAAAGATAGACATCAAACTGAGCCAGTGAAATCTGCCATGTCGCATATGCATACTGATTCAACTGGATTGATACCATATCACCCTTGCTAAGTGCTAAAAGCTCATCAAGATTACCTGAATAACAAGCAATTACTAAGATAACTGTTAAAATTGCAATTTTTAGTTTTATCATTGTGGACATAAACGCTCCTTTTGCTAATTATTTATATTTTTCAACCAAAATCAAGGGTAATTGGTAATTGATAAATTATTTAAAAGATTTGCATTGTTCATCAAAATAGAATCTTTCCACAATTAAGGTGTGCGGGATTAACAGAAAAAAAGCGATTAACTCCACTATTGACAAAGTGCCCGTTGCGGATATAATACTAATAATTTGTCTTTGAAAATCGATTCTGGAAAGGTGCCTGTTCTTAAGCCTGAGAGGGTGTGAAAATTTTTGGATAATGGCTTAGGAACCTGGAAGAAAAAATTATGGGCTATCGAATGACGGGCACCGCGGATTAATCCGCCACTCAGTATGGCGGAATGTGGAAGTAGAGGATTTAAGGCTCGGCCTTTCTTCCACCCAATATAGTTAAGAGCCTAAAAGATTAACTATGAAGTTCTGGCGCAAACCACTTGATGTTGATAAGGTAAAAGTACCGATTGGCCAGGTCCATATTATCAAAGATCGGTGCAAGGGCTGTGGATTCTGTGTTGAATTCTGTCCCAAAAAGGCACTTGAATTATCAGCTGAGTTTAATATCAAAGGGTATCATCCACCTTATGTGAAGAATCCTGAGGAATGTCGAGAATGCCATCTTTGTGAAATAATCTGCCCTGAGTTTGCAATATATGTGACTCTGGATAAAGAAAAAACTGTTGCCGAAATTCTTGATAAAAAAAATGCATAAGTGGTGTTGCAATATGACTAGAATTGCAATTGTGGCCTGATTTGATGCAATTATTTATCCGAGAATAATAAAACTCCTTCTGTGGTAAGAAAATTTAGTGGTATTTGATAAAGGAGGTCTATGAAGGCAGATCCAAAAGGGGTGCTAACCGGTGCCCATTACCTTGATGGTGATTATGCAAGTGCAGAGGGAGCGCTAGCCGCAGGCTGTAGATTTTTTGCCGGCTACCCTATAACTCCCTCCACAGAAGTTGCCGAAAGGATTGCTCAGAGATTTCCTGAGGTGGGTGGTGTATTCATCCAGATGGAAGATGAAATTGCATCTTCAATAGCTATCCTTGGTGCGTCCTGGGCTGGTAAGAAATCAATGACCGTGACCTCTGGTCCTGGTTTTTCCCTGATGCAGGAACATTTTGGACTTGCGGCAATGCTCGAAACTCCCTGTGTAATTGTTGATGTTCAACGCGCAGGACCCTCTACTGGTTTACCTACTCTTACTGGACAGGGTGATATGATGCAAGTGCGCTGGGGTTCGCATGGCGACTATGAAATAATTGCACTTTCGCCCAATTCACCTCAAGAAGCATTTGACCTTACGATTGATTGTTTTAATCTTTCTGAAATTTATCGTGTACCAGTATTTTTAATGATGGACGAATGTGTCGGTCACATGACCGAAAAGGTTGTAATTCCAAAATCTGATGATATTGAACTTGTAGAAAGGCGATGGTACAAGGGTCCAAAAGAATCCTATCTACCATTCAAACCCGATGAAGACCTTGTGCCACCAATGGTAAAGGCCGGTGATGGATATCGGTTCCATGTCACTGGATTAACTCATGATGAGCGTGGCTATCCTGTAATGAACTGGATGGCTCAGGAAAAATTAGTTCGTCGGCTTGTAGAAAAGATTCGGAAGAATGCAGATAAGATAATTCGGTATGAAGAAGAGGGGACTGATAATGCAGATGTCGTAATTGTCTCTTATGGAATTTCAAGCCGTGTTGCCTATAAAGCAATTGCGGATGCCCGCAAGCAGGGAATAAAAGTGGGATTTTTAAGACTGATTGTGGTCTGGCCATTTCCCGAAAAAAGAATCTTTGAACTTGCGGCTAAAGTAAAGGCACTTATCACAGTAGAAATTAACTATGGGCAGATTGCCTTAGAAGTAGAGCGGTGTGCAAAAGGTAAATGTAAGACTCTGCTTGTACCCCATGGTGGTGGTTGGGTTCATAATCCTGATGATATTTTAAATGCAATAAAGGAGGGCTTGAAATGAGTGAGATTGATATAACCGAAACGATAAAACCTGAACAGACAACCGGTCATCCCTTTGAAAATCTATTAAGAATGGATCGAATGCCCCATATCTGGTGTCCGAGCTGTGGCATAGGTCCGGCAGTTAGCGCATTCTTGATTGCTCTACAGCGTTCAAACATAGATGTGAATAAGGTAGCTGTAATATCTGGTATTGGGTGTACAGGCCGTGTGCCAGGTTATTTGAAACTTGACTCCTTCCATACTACCCATGGCCGGCCCATTCCATTTGCTACCGGTTTGAAACTTGCCAATCCGGAATTGAAAGTAGTAGTTTTCTCCGGGGATGGTGACTTAGTTGCCATTGGTGGTAATCATCTAATTCATGCGGCGCGCAGGAATATGGATATAATGGTAATATGTGTAAATAATTTTATATACGGGATGACTGGTGGCCAGGTTGCGGCAACGACACCCGAGACTGCGATTTGTTCAACTACTCCTTATGGGAATTTTGAAATGCCATTTAATTTGCCGCTATTAATGGAAACCTGTGGTGCAGTCTATGTTGCCCGGTGGACCGCCCTTGATATCAGGAGGTTGTCAAACTCTATATTTGAGGCATTTAATAAAAAAGGGTTTACTTTTATTGAGGTGATTGCACCCTGTTCAACCTTATACGCACGTTTGAATCGTCTTGGTACAGGACTTGACATATTGAAGTATTACCATGATAACAGTATAATAAAGCACGATGTGAATCTAAGGGAAGTTGACATAAAATTCCAGGGACCGATTATTGTTGGTAAATTTGTTGACCGTGAAAGACCAACATTTATTGATGCAATGAACCAGAGATTTAGAACTGTTTTCGGCGATAAATACCAGTTATACGGGATGGTTGATGAGTGTATACCCGAGTCTGTGGCTGAAGGAGGATAGAGATGATTGAAATTCGTTTTTCTGGTTATGGGGGGCAAGGGATAATAAAAAGCGGGTACATTGTAGGTAAGGCAGCAGCAATATTTGATAATAAGCATGCCACACTGACTCAATCATTTGGCCCCGAGGCAAGGGGTAGTGCGTGTAGTGCCCAGTTATTAATATCAGAAGATAGAATTCTTTATCCTTATCTCACCAAACCCCAGATTCTTGTCGCAATGTCCCGCGAGGCTTACGAAAAATTCGAACCAGAACTTGATGATAATGGTATTCTGATAATAGATGAGGACCTTGTAAAACCGAATCCACCCAGAGACAACATTAAGTTATTCGCAGTTCCAGCAACCCGACTTGCTGAACAACTGGGCAATCGAATCGTTGCCAATATTGTTATGCTGGGATTTTTTACGGCCGTAACGAATGTTGTAAGTAATGAGGCGATGAAGAATGCAATACCCGGTTCGGTCCCAGACAAGGCAATACCACTGAATCTCAAGGCGTTTGAAGAAGGTTATAAATACGGTAGGCAGATATTGGAGAAGACTTAGTTAATATAACTTAAAAAATGGATAAACTGACTACCAATATCCTTTTTCTATTTTCTGCTTTCCATTCTCCATTTTCCATCTTCCATCTAACTTCTAATTTATTCCGTGAAATTAAGAGCATATTTCATCGGGACCTCTGTCTTCTAACTTCCATTCTTCTTGCCTTATACTTCCTACTCCCCCCTTCCCACTCATTCGCCCAGACCCCGGAGTGGGTGTATCAGTATGTGAATCCAGTTGGAACAGATTGGCTATCATCAATAACTACCGATAGTTCCGGAAACACATATACAGCAGGACACTTAAAATCATCAGATACTACCGGCGGCCATATCTCAGGGATTGGTGTAATAAAATTAAATACTTCTGGTCAGGAACAATGGATATATTTTAATGACACCTTGGCAAGGCATGCTTACGGCAATGATATTGCTTTTAATTCTAACAAAGTTTATGTTGCGGGATATGCGCAATTTCTTTATGGTAATAAGGATTTGATTGTCTTATGTATTGATACTTTGGGAAATACTGAATGGATACATAGGGATACAGAGGCATTTGAAGCAAACGCAGTAATTGTGGCATCATCTCAAATGGTTTACATCGCAGGCTTTACGTATACATATAGTAGTATTTTAGACTTTCTTGTAAAAAAGTTGGATTCCGGGGGTAACGAGGTCTGGCGATATATTTATAATGGTCCGGCAAGCAGTTACGATGAGGCGATGGATATTGCGATTGACAAAAACGAAAATATCTATGTTGGTGGTTATTCAACGGGTTTTGGCACCAGTACTGATTTTACAATAATTAAGCTTGATTCAGCGGGGAATGAGAAGTGGGTCTATCGTTATGATGGACCGGCGAGTTATTTTGATGAATTAAGGGCTCTTACCATTGACACCTTAGGGAATGTTTATGGAGCAGGTGGTTCGTGGAGTGATGTTGGAAGTTGGGACTTTTTTGTTGTGAAATTAGACTCTATTGGTAATGAGCAATGGGTCTATCGTTATGATGGATATGCCCATTACTATGATTGGGCAGAGGATATAGTGATTGATGATTCTGGTTTTGTTTATGTGTGTGGTCTTAGTTATCTGTATACAAATACTTCACAATATTTTGCGGTGATTGCAATCGATTCGGGTGGTGTTGAGTTTTGGCGATATCTAACTGCGGGTCCTTTGGGTTATGGTGGTTATCCAAGAAGGATGGTGCTCGATGGTTTAGGGTGTATATATGCCTGCGGTAATCTTGATGGTTATCTGGCAGTGGTAAAATTGAGTGGTTTAGGAAATGAGGAGTGGGTGTATAAAGACCCGTATGCAATGATTGCTCGTGGTATAGTGGCTGATATTATAGGTAATATTTATGTAGCAGGACAGAGACGGGTGAGTCAATGGAACGATGATATCGTGGTGATGAAGTTTGCATCAGGGCAGGGGGTAGTAAAGGAGGTGATGGGTAATGAAACAATAAAAACAAACTCCGTTGCCACAATCTTCAAGGGTGCTATTCATTTTATGCCAGAAGAAGATTGTGGGATAAAGGTATATGATGTGATGGGGCGGGTGGTCGTAAACAAAATCCTCCGCTCAGGAAAGAAAGAGAGTATCAAACTTCAACCTGGAGTACATTTTCTGAGGGTTGAAGAAGGAAAGAACCAAGTAACAAAAAAAGTAATTATCCTTTAACAAAAGGAGGCAAAAACGAAAATCATTGTATCTTTCTTCATTTTAGGGCTAGTTGTATTGAATGCGGGCTATATCACGCCGCCATTACAGGCGGTGCTGGATACTTTGTCGCCCGGTAAGAAAATCTGGGTAAGTGTGCATCTAAAAGAAAGGCCTAACCTTGCTCGTCTTCCGCAAAAGGCTTATGCAGAAAAGATTGGACATCTGAAAGAATTTGCTGAAAGGACTCAGCGACCGCTAATAAATTTTGCAAATTCTTATGGCAATCAGATAGATAGTTTGAAGTCCTTCTGGATTTATAATGGTTTTTGCTTAAAGGCAACAAAGCCGGTAATCCTTGCCCTTGCAGGCAGACCAGAAGTGGATTTTGCGAATGGTGGTGAAGCAGGAATAATTGAACAGGGTCCATCAGGTTATGCGCCGCCACCGCCGCAGAGGGAATGGAATATTGAGCGGGTTGGTGCACATTTAGCCTGGCTTGATGGATATACAGGGGATGGGATTGTGATTTGTATATTTGATACGGGGATGAGGGAAGACCATGAAAGCTATGGAATATTGCCAAACTGGAAGTGGCGCGATGAATTGGGGTGGCAATATGCCTGGTTTGACACATTGTATAATACAAACAGACCTCACGACCTCAATGGTCATGGCACCCATGTTGGTGGTATTGCTATTGGTGGTGATGGCTGGGGTGGGAGTTTGCGTGATATCGGCGTTGCACCGGGTGTGAAATTGATTGCCTGTCTAGGTGGATCGGTCGGCGGCAACGATGTTACACATGCCTGTTTTCAGTGGATTGCATCACTGACCAATACACCCTATGGCAATCTTGCACCCGATGTAGTAAATTGTTCTTGGGGCGACCCATTCAATAATGAGAATTTTGAGTATTGGGGTGATGTTGTTACATTGCGGGCATTAGATATAATTCCTGTTTTTTGTATTGGCAATGTGATAAGTTGGCCTAATTGGCCGCCTGGTAATTTCCCTACTACAATAAGTGTTGGTGCAACTGATGTGAATGATAATTGGGCGCAGCAGTTCAGTGGTCGTGGTCCTTCTCCGAGTAGTTTTCCATGGAGTGAGCAAAAATATTGGTCACGGTCAGATTGGCAGTATATGGCAGTTGATTTAGTGGCACCTGGGACGAAAACAAGTACGACCGAAGGAATATATTCAGCGGATAAAAATAACCCGCATGGTTATATCTGGATGTGGGGCACATCTCAAGCTACACCCTATGTCACCGGTGCAATTGCCTTAATGTAGGAATCAGCAATGGATAATTTTAGTTATAAACTTGATTATTATGATATTTACGATATCCTGATTGATGCGGCAAACCCGGTAGGACAGACAGTCCCAAATTATAATTACGGCTGGGGAAGGCTTGATTGCAAGGCAGCAGTGGATAGTGTCATAACTTTCCGGATGAAATCCTCATCATCTCAGGCAATGGCTTACAATAATCAGCATAAACTTGTTTATGATGCGGTCAATTCCCGATTCCATTTTGTTTATCAGAGCGGTCAAGATTTTGAAGGTAGGGGAAAATACATTCGTTATACCAATTCAGCGGACGGAGAAAACTGGTCAGTTGACCAGAAACTGGGTGATGGTGATGCGCCCAGTATTGTGGTCGATGCCGAGGGCAATCTACATTGTGTTTATCGGGATGGCAATGCAATTATGTATCAGCGGATGATCAATGAAACTCCTGATTCACCCCGAACACTATTCATTGACCAGTTTGCTCTGGATATTGGTGTGCCTGCCTTTGTGATTTTTGGAAACACTGGTTATGTTGCTTTTGAGTTTTATAATCAATGGATGAATAGCTGTTTACTGGTGGGTTCGTTTGACATTACCAGTTCCAATCCGGTGTTGCAGTATAATAATCTTGAAAGCACAGCTGAGTATCGGTTTGGGGCTCCTGGCCTGTGTATCAATCCAAGTTATGGGTTGGTGGTGACATATGCGCGTAAAATAAATGGTGTGTTTGAGGTTTATTATCGTGCCAGTGGTCAAAACTGGCGTCTGGTTCTTGTGTCGCGCAATGATGGTGTTAAATCGGTTGCACCGGTGGTGGTTTCGGCAAATGGCTTGTGGTTTTTCTGGGAAGATGGTGAGCCATCAGATATATATTATCGTTGGCGCACGAATCAGTGGCAGAACCCGCCGATGCCGGTTTATGTGAGTGCTGGTGCAAATTCGTGTCAACCGAGGGTAGCGGTGAATAGTTTTGAGCCCAATAAACTATATGTGGTCTGGTCCGAGCAAAATGATGCGGCTTATAATATATATGCTTCGGCATATTATGGTGGCTGGCAGAGTCCGACGATAATAAGTAGCAGTGCGGTATGGTCTGTGAATCCTGATTTAGTCTATGTTCTTGAGGGTTTGATTGAGGGGCGTATGTTGATTACCTATTCTGAGAGTAACGAGCGTTGGCTTAACCGGCATAGGTATTTGCCGTTATATCGTGTTTGCACTTATCAAAGTGTTTTACCACTAGTCCCAGGTGGACCGCAGGATAAAGGGACGATGCAAATAAGTTCTGAAACACCATATTTTGAAGTTCATCCAAATCCGTTCCAGAATTACTGCATGATTGAGTTCCAAATTTCAAATGATGATGTAGGGCAAGGCTTTCTTAAGGAACCGATGTTTCCATCAGAACCAGAGATTAGTCTTGCGATATATGATGTTACCGGGCGGGTGGTTAAGTCATTCAATCTTGAAGCCAGTATCCTGAATTATGGGTCCAGTATAGTCTGGGATGGCAAAGACAACGCCGGTTGCAGACTTTCTCCTGGAGTTTACTTTGTGCAGATTAAGGCAGGAGCAGATCAGCGAATTAAGAAGGTAGTACTCTGCAAATGATTAGAATAATGAAATAAAAAGGAGGTTTATGCAAAAAGGGGTTTTGGTTATTGGTGGGGGTATTGCTGGTATTCAGGCTGCCCTTGACCTAGCAAATGCGCAATTCAAGGTGTATCTTGTGGAGAGCGGTCCGAATATAGGTGGAAGGATGGCTCAACTTCACAAGATATTCACCTCAATGGATTGCACGGCTTGAATACTCGGTCCGAAGATGATGGATGTCGGGCGACATCCAAATATAACCCTGTATACACTATCGGAAGTTACCGAGGTAAAAGGTACGGCTGGGAATTTTACGGTCAAAATTATAAAATATCCAAGATATGTGGCTATCAATCAATGCACTGCCTGTGGAGATTGTACCAAGGTCTGTCCGATCGTCGTTCCCAATGAATTTGATTTAGGATTGAAATCAAGAAAGGCTATTTTTACGCCTTATAGTCAGGCTGTCCCTTCTGCCTATATCAGGGTGAGAGAAGAATGCCTTGATAATGTTCCTGAACGCGCAAGAAAGATAATGAAACGGATACAGGAAAGGAAGTTAAATCCCTGGGAACTCATCGTCTGTGGTAAGTGTATTCAGGTATGTAAGGCAAAGGCAATAAACTTTGATGAACCCATTGAAGAGATTGAATTGAATGTCGGTGCAATAATAGTTGCTACAGGTGTAGATTATTATGATCCCCGAGAGGCGAGTGAATATGGCTATACAAGATTTGAGAATGTAATAACGAGTTTTGAACTGGAAAGGCTCCTTGATACAGCAAGTCCGACCAAAGGTGAACTTTTAACTTTTAGTCATGTCAGGCATCCTAAAAGGATTGCCTTCATCCAGTGCGTTGGTTCCAGAAATATGAAGGCCGATATTGATTATTGTTCAAGAATCTGTTGTATGAATACGATAAAGGATACGCTCGTCGTGCGTGAGCACTATCCCCATGCCGAAATAATGGTCTTTTATATTGATATAAGGGCATTTGGTAAGGGTTTTGAAGAGTTTTATCGCAGAAGTCTTGATGCTGGAGTAAAATATATTAAAGGCAAACCATCAAAGATAACCGAAGATAAGAAGACTGGTGAGATTATCCTTTCTTATGAAGATCAGCTGAGTGGAGAAACGAGGAGTTTGGTCGTTGACCTCGCAGTCTTATCATCCGCAATGGTGCCGAGTCCAGGAACAAAGAAACTTGCTCAGATACTTGGTATTGAACTTGCCCAGGATGGATTCTTCAAAGAGATAGACCCCTGTTCCCATCCCCTTGAATCATCAAAGTTAGGTATTTATTTGTGCGGATGCGCTACAGGTCCAAAGGATATTACCGACGCGATTGCCGAGGCAAGCGGTGCTGCTGTAAAAGCAGGAATGATTGTTAAAGATGAGATCGTTGAAGAAAAAAAAGAAGAGATTAAACCGCTTGATTTGAGCGGACCACCAAGGGTTGGAGTATTTGTGTGCCATTGCGGAACGAATATTGCAGCAGTCCTTAATATTAAGACCTTATGTGAATACGCTAAGACCTTAAACAATGTAGTATTCGTGGATAATTACTTATTTGCATGTGCCGAGAGTGTGCAGAAGAAGATTCAGGAGGCAATAATAGAATATAATTTAAATAGAATTGTTGTTGCTGCTTGCACTCCAAAGACACACGAAGGTATATTCCAAGAGACATTATCAAAGATTGGTTTCAATCCATATCTATTTGATATGGCAAATATCCGTAATCAATGCTCTTGGGTGCATCAAAAGGAATCAGAAAAGGCAACAGAGAAAGCTAAAGAAATTATAAAGATGTATGTAGAACGGGTAAAGAGGCTTGAACCATTATATCCAAAGACCCTGAATGTGGGCAGGGATGTCGTCGTAATTGGTGGGGGCATTACAGGTATTCAGTGTGCAATTGACCTTGCAAATCGTGGGTTAAAGGTCTATTTGTTTGAAAAAGAAAAAGAACTTGGTGGTCGGGTAAAGAAACTTGCGAGTTTATATCCATCAGGAAAAACCGGTGCTGAACTAATTAGAGAAATGATAAATGAATTAAAAGACAAAGATGTAACGGTTTTCACAGATACCGAGATAAAAAATATAAGAGGATTTGTCGGCAATTTTGAAATAGAGTTTTTATCTAATAATATCACCAAGCTAAATGCTGGTGCGATTGTTCTGGCGATCGGCGCTGACCTTTATAAACCACTTGATAAATTTGGCTATGGACAGTATCCAAATGTCTATACGAGTATGGAACTTGAAGAGATGATTATAAATAATTCTGAAAAATTACAGGAACTAAAGAGTGTAGCATTCATCCAGTGCGTCGGCTCAAGGGCTGAATTTGGTAATACCTGGTGCTCAAGATATTGCTGTCAGTCGGCAATAAAGCAGGCAATTTCTCTGCGGGAAAGGGGTATTGATGTTACAATATTCCATAGAGGAATAAGAGTATATACCAAGGGTGCAGAATTGATGTATAGAAAGGCACGCGAACTGGGTGTCTTATTCATCCCCTATTCAGAACTGGCAAAGGGAGAAATTCCTGAAGTCATCGGCAATGCAAAGGCAGAAAAGATAGAGATGTATTATGATGTTATCGATAAAACAGTATCTGTTCCGATTGATGCAATATTTTTATCTGTGGGAATGGTTCCAAATGGAAACGAGACGATGAAGCTCTCAGAACTCTTAAAGGTTCCAAGGGGTTCTGATTTATTCTTCCTGGAAAGGCACTCAAAATTCGGTCCTATTGAAACCACAGTTGAAGGCGTATTCCTTGCTGGTTGTTGTATGTTTCCGATGGATATCGGTGATTCAGTTGCTCAAGCATCAGCAGTGGCAGCAAAAGTATCAGCACTTCTTTCAAGAGATATTATCGTCCTACCACCAATTACTTCTGAAATCAATGAACTATACTGTCGCGGTTGTGGTCGTTGCACTGAGATTTGTGAATTTCATGCGCTATCACTTGTCGAAAAAGAGCCGAGAGTATTTGTCGCAAAAGTGAATGAGGCGATGTGTAAGGGCTGTGGAACCTGTGTCCCTGCCTGTCCAACCGGCGCTATTGACTTGAGGTATTTCAAATCCGAGCAGATTAAAGCACAATTAGAGGCATTGTTAGGTTGAATGGTTTGAATGAGAAAAGCTTTTATCCTAAGTAATCAGATAAAAAGTTCTGTCCTTCCAATTATGGCAAATGTTGGAGGGTTTTGAAATATGGAACCATCCAACCATCTAACCAACCCACCATCAAACCCTACTTTTGAGCCGAAAATTGTTGCCTTCTGTTGTAACTGGTGTTCGTACCCTGCGGCTGACGGTGCGGGTGTAGCAAGGCTGCAGTATCCCACTAATATCAAAATTGTGCGGGTGATGTGTGGTGGTAGGGTGACGCCAGGGATGGTCTTGAAGGCATTTGAACTCGGTGCAGATGGCGTGCTTGTGGCAACCTGCCATTTTGAAGATTGCCATTACATTTTCGGCGCACGCAAGGCAGCTGATGTTCACAAAATCACTGAGAGGCTTGTAGCAATGCTCGGTATTGAACCGGAAAGATTAAAACTTGACTGGATATCCTCTGCGGAAGCAATAAAATTTGCCAAGGTGGCGCAGGAACTTACCGAAGTAATAAGAAAATTAGGTCCGAGCAGGATTGTAAAAAATGCTACCTATGACCATAACATTTAACCCTGCTGGAAGTAAACCCACGCACTTAATACAAATTACAATGTGATATGAATCTATTAGAAATGATCAAAATTAGCCGTGCTCTGCTATGTCTTGAATGTGGAAAATGCACTGGAATATGTCCTGTCTCAAGATTCAATCATAATTATTCGCCAAGAATCTTACTTAATAGGACTTTGCGTAGCACAAATAATGATTTCTTAAAGGATAAAAATATTTGGGGTTGTTTGACCTGCCAGCTCTGTGATGAAATTTGTCCTGCAGGAATAAATTACATTGATTTGACCAAAGCAATAAGGCTGGAGGCGACGAAAATTGGTGAAGAGGTATTATGCTCACACGGTGGTGCAGCACAATCCCTGATGCGGATTATGTCGGCACCCAATCTTACTCCCAAACGAATGGACTGGATTGATAAGAATTTGAAGATAAATGAAAATAGTGATACATTATATTTTATTGGTTGCGCTCCATTCTTTGATGTCTTGTTCAGCGATATTGGAGTGAATCCAACAACGAGTGTAAATGCGACTATAAAAATATTGAATCATTTAGGGGTGAGCCCGATTTTATTAAACGATGAGCGCTGCTGTGGTCATGACTTATTATGGCAGGGTGATTTTGATAGCTTCAAAAAACTTGCCCTTTATAATATTCAAGCAATTAAAAAATCTGGCGTAAAAAAGATAATATTTTCGTGTCCTGAATGTTACCGAACATTCAAAATTGATTATCCAAAATATTTTGCTTTTAATATAGAAATGTATCATATTTCAGAGATAATTGCACGGGCAATCGGTGAGAGAAAAATCAGGTTAAAAGAATTTGATCGACTCGTAACATTTCAGGACCCTTGTAGATTGGGAAGACATATGAAAATCTATGATGAGCCAAGAAATGTAATTAAATCAATCCCGAAGATTGTATTGAAAGAGATGATGCATAACAGAAATCGGGCAATTTGCTGTGGGGTAAGCGCCTGGATGAATTGTTCAAATTATTCAAAAAGGATTCAGATGACGAGATTGAAAGAAGCAAAAGATACCGGAGCGGATATACTCATTACTGCCTGTTCCAAGTGTGAAATTCATTTCAATTGTGCAATGAACGAGACTCCGGATGCTCAGCGACAGGAAGAGATAAAGATTGAAACGAAGAGCTTAGTGAGTCTTGTTGCAGAAGCAATTGTGGAATAACAACGAAGAGAGGTTCTTTAGTGGAAAAAAGAAGCATCATCAATCCCCGCTTCTGTAAGAATTATAGCATCCGAAGTTCCCCACTTTGTAGCGTCCGACGCCCCC